>JAFDDL010000295.1 GCA_019310865.1 Deltaproteobacteria bacterium
TACCGTCCGGATCCACTCATAAAAAAGGTATTTCGTTTGTCCGTGCTTTATCCTTTTAATGCGGTTTTTACCGCTTCAACAATCCGTCCTTCGCTGGGAATGAATTCATTTTCCAGCACCGATGAAAATGGAATGGGGCAAAATGGTCCCCCAATCCGAATGATCGGTGCATCAAGATACTCAATGGCTTCTTCAGCAACCATCGCTGAAATCTCCGATGCACTCCCGGCGAATTTGACCTCTTCGCTGACGATAACCAGTCGGTGCGTTTTTCTCACGGATGCCAGAATCGTCTCATTGTCCAGCGGCAACAGTGTTCGCGGATCCACGACTTCAGCGCTGATGCCGTCTTCAATTAGCTTTTCTGCCGCTGATAGGGCTCGGCCCACCATCTGACCTGTGGCCACAACCGTTGCGTCTGTTCCGGCTCGCTTGATATCCGCTTTTCCCAGCGGAACCGTATAATCTCCCGCCGGCACCTCACCTTTGTTGAACAAAATATTTTTATGCTCCAGGAACACGACGGGGTTGTCATCCCGGATCGCGGAAATCAGAAGGCCTTTGGCATCCGCCGGGGTGCTCGGGTAGGCGACCTTCAAGCCGGGAATATGCATAAACCAACCTTCCAGGGACTGTGAATGCTGGGCCGCAGCGCCGACACCTGCACCGCATGCGGTCCTTAAGACCATGGGAATTTTTACACGGCCGCCGAACATGTATCTCATTTTGGCCGCCTGGTTTAAAATCTGGTCCATGGCCACTCCGATGAAATCCACAAACATCAGCTCCGCCACCGGCCGAAGCCCCGTGGCCGCGGCACCGACAGCCGCACCAATAAAGGCGCTCTCGGAAATCGGTGTGTCCTTCACCCGCTTTTCCCCGAACTGGTCCTTGAGCCCTTCGGTCACGGCCAGCACGCCGCTGTGGCCGATATCGACGCCGAGGCAAAATACATCCGGATCTCTCTCCATTTCGAGTCTAAGCGCGCTGTTGATCGCCTTGTTCATTGTCATGACTGCCATTTGTTTATCTCCTGTAACACCTCAATGGCGTATTTTGTTCTTTTTCTAGCTGTTTGGAAACGGTGTGTTGCCACTCCATTATTCAGCGTAAACGTCTGTCATCAAATCTGCCGGATCCGGTACAGGACCGGACTTGGCCGTTTCCACCGCCCGTTCGATTTCTATTTTTACCGAATCCCGGATCTTCTCCACTTTCTTCTGCGTAATGACGCCATTATCCAAGAGTTTCTTCTCGAAGCGGGGGATGGGATCTTTATCCGGCTGCCGCCATTCTTTGATTTCGTCTTTCTCTCGATAAAACTGGGGGTCGCCCTCAAAATGTCCGGCGATTCGAAAGGTTTTGCACTCAACCAGACTCGGCCCGTTCCCGGATCGGGCCCTGGCGACGGCTTGTGAAGCAGCCTCCCATACGGCCACGACATCGTTTCCGTCCACGACGATTCCAGGCATTCCATAACCGGATGCTCTATCGGCCACATCCTGGATGCACTGGTGCGCTGCCTGGCATGTAAATTCTCCGTAACCATTATTTTCCACGATAAACACAACCGGTAAATTCCAAACCGAGGCCAGATTCATCGCTTCGTGCACGGTTCCCTGGTTGGAGGCGCCATCTCCGAAAAAACAAATACTGACTTTTCCCAAATCCTTGTATTGAGATGTCAATGCAGCACCCACTGCCAGGGGCGGCCCCCCGCCAACGATACCATTGGCGCCCAGGATTCCGATGTCCATGTCTGAAATGTGCATGGAGCCGCCTTTTCCCTTGCAGTAGCCATTGGCTTTGGCAAATAGCTCCGCCATCATTTTTTCGGGTTTGCCCCCTTTTGCGATCATGTGCCCGTGGCCCCGGTGATTACTTGTAATGTAATCCGTATCCGTGAGTGTTGCACAGACTCCGGCAGCGATGGCTTCCTGGCCGATACATAGATGCACAAATCCGGATATGGTTCCAGATGTCGTCAATTCGCCGACACACTCCTCAAACCGGCGAATTCGCACCATGGTTTCATACATTTCGATCATCTTCTTCTTGGAAAGTCGCATAAATCCATCTCCCATATATTCTAACAAATAGCCTTGATGGCCCCGGTGCTAACACCGGCCGTCCAGCCACCATCCACATAAATAGACTGACCGGCAATGTAACGGCTCGCATCGGCGGCCAGAAAATGATACACACCGATCAGATCGTCCGTGGTGGCAGCCCGGCCCAACGTCGTCAGGGCCTTGCATAAAATCCCTTCCGTGTCATCTTCCGGCTGCATTGGTGTGAGCACCGTCCCCGGACAAATGGCGTTCACGCGGATATTCCGGTTGCCCAGTTCGACAGCGGCCGACCGTGTCAGGTTGGCGACACCGGCCTTTGTTGCCGCATATATCGAGTAATTGGGAAGATTAACGGTTGCACACATCGAAGCCGTATTGATGATGGAACTGCCGTCCTTCAAGTGCTTTGGAGCATGTTTCAACCCGTAATACACACCAAACAAATTGATGTTGAAAATTCGCTTCAACTCGTCGGCACTTTGCTGCTCAATATAGAGCTCCTCTCGTTCGGCGACGCCTGCGTTATTAATCGCCACATCCAACTTACCGATCATCTGCTCTGCGCGATCCAGCGCCTCGGCGACCTGGTTTTCATCCGACACGTTCATTTCAACGAATTGCGCACCAATCTTGTCAACCGCCCCTTGGCCGTCGTGAATATCTGCGACCACCACGTTTGCCCGGTTTGCTGTAAAATGCGTTGCAACAGCCAGCCCAATGCCGCTGGCGCCACCGGTGATGAATACGTTTTTACCTTCCAGTGAGAACATAATTCTTCTCCTTTTTCTTGATTAGAAGTGGTTTTGGAACCACTTCTAAGCGTTGTTGGCTTTAGCTATCTGTATGATTACGCCCAGCTCGCGTTGGGTTCCAAGATTCGTAAAGGCAACCTGGCCGTCTATAATGCCGGCCATGTCAATCCCGATGCCATGGTCGCTCATTTTACCGACAACTACGTCGGGATCTTTCACTTTACCAAAGCCCAGATAATTCACGCCGGCGCCGACGGCCTTTACAAAATTCATGTAACTGCTCGGGCCGCAAACCGGTTCCAGCAGCTCAATCCGGGTTCGCCCCAGATCCGCTGCTGCCGCACGAATATAGGTATTGACATCATCAGCCATGGGAAGATCATCAAACCGTTTCATTACGGCATATGGGGGTTTTAAATCGTAAAACGACCATGGGCCGACGCCAAACAGCTCTTCGTAGTTTTTGACAGTTCCGGCTAAGTCTTCGACAACAATACCGACCTGGACCAGTCTTTCTCCGGTTATATCCACAAGGGGGGTGGTCTCAGACGCAAGGGTTCCCCATGGTTTCAAGGAGGCCTGTACCGCTTCGGTAACCGGAGTGGTCGCCTCAAAGATGGTGCCCAAAACCTTCTGGGTTGACATGTACGAAAATGATATATCCCCGCTGACTTTTCCAAGCATCTCCGGCTCAACACCGGCGTTTTGAAGCGCGCTGGTAAACAGGTCGCTGTTTTCAATACCGCCAAAACTCAAATGATGCACCCCATCACCACGAGCCGTTAAAAACTCTTGATGCGAACTTGGCCCCCATAACGGTTGAAGCAATTCGATCTCCAGTTCGCCAAGGTATGCAAACGCCAACCGCAGGCAGCACGAACCGTTCTTGACAGGCTTTCCGTGAAGGCTCCCGTCGCGGATTTCATCATCAAAAAAAACCCAGGGGCCGATGCCAAGCAACTCTGCAAATCTCCCGGCAGTCTTTACAGCATCTTTTACAACAATGCCCACCTGGGCAATCTCATTGCCGGATGTGTTAAATACCGGTTGTTCTCTTTCTTTTTGTACCATTTATGCCATTGCCTCCAGTTTAGACCAACTACCAAAAAAGTGCCGGATGCTATGTGCTAAGCACTGAGCACTCAGAACTTATTCCGGCTTTGCCGGTTTAGGCCTTCATTTGCTTGAAAGATACTTCCACCCGCTCCAAAGTGTCCTGGATGTCCTTTTCGGTATGGGCGGCTGATGTACAAAAGCGCCAAAAGGCCAGCACACCCTGTTTTTTGATGAGTGACGTGAAATCAAGCGCTTTGAGCAACCCGGGCTGCTCCAGGCTGTCCTTGTGGTTAATCACCTTTTCCTTCGGTGTAAATAGAAAGCTCCAGGCACCGGGGAATCCCTGGATGAGAAAAGGATGTCTGTACCTGGCGGCGAGTTCTTCCATCCCCTTTTTCAACGCGTTGCCGTTTTTTTCAATTCTTTTGAAAGCCGCCCCGTCATCTTTTTCAAGTTCCTCGATGGTGGCAATGACGGCCGCCATGGAAATCGGGTGACCGTTATACGTACCACCGGCAACCACGTCCGTTCGGGTAAGGCAATCCATGATCTCTCGCTTACCGCAGAAGGACGATACCGGAAAGCCCCCACCAATGGCTTTTGCAAAAGTTGTTAAATCCGGCGTAACCCCAAAATGGCCCTGGGCACCGCTTATTCCCATTCGAAAACCGGTGAGAACCTCATCGAAAATAAGCACGCTGCCATAGGTATCACAAAGCTCGCGAACCCCTTCCAGATAACCGGGCTCCGGCCAGCAACCGGACATGTTCACCATCACCGGCTCCATCAGAACCGCTGCGATGTCCGCGCCGTGCCGGGAGAAAAGATCTTCCAGCGCAGGCAGGTCGTTCCATTCGATCATGTAAAAATCGGCAAAGGCATGTCTACCTCTACCGCCGGTGTTGGTGACCTGGGAATAAATATCCACCTCCAGTTCACCGTGTACCGGAATGGGGTTTTGTGTATCGGTCACGATGCCACCCATGATTTCATCAAGTCCGCCGTTGTAGTGACCATTGAATCGAACGACCATGTTGCGTCCCGTGTATCCCCGAGCCGCACGCAATGTATTGTAGACGGCATCGGTACCCGAGCAGGCAAACCGAACCAATTCGGCAGAGGGGATATGTTCAGCAACCTTAGCAGCCGCCTTGAGCTCCAGTTCCGTACTGTTGTTCGTCAGGTATTGATCGGCCGCGTCCTTGATGGCCTTTCGCAGATGTTCGTTGCTATGGCCCAGAATCGCTGGGCCGAAACTCAGAAGGTAATCGATATACTCGTTGCCGTCCACATCATACAGGCGAGCACCTTTGCCATGGCTGATGTAGGTGGGGCGATAATCTTCGTCCTTTCGAAAATTACTCATCACCGCACCGGGGATTATTTTTTGAGCACGTTCATATATTTCTTTGGATTTTGGGGTATTAAGAGCCATTGTATTTTCCTTTCAAATCATTATGCGGTAGGGGTTTTGCAAATACCCTCCCACTGTTTCCAGAAATTTGTGAG
>JAFDDL010000296.1 GCA_019310865.1 Deltaproteobacteria bacterium
ATTTCCCCGTACGACCGGGCACTGGTGGACGCCGGCGGGTGGTTAGAGTATGCAGATCAAAATTATTAGAAGTGGCTTGAAAGCCTCATCTAATGTCCAATTGCGGCGTTCTCGCATTTTTTCAATCCTCGGAATAGGATTCCTATGCCTGTGGTTGAAAAAAAGCTGCGGCCTTGCCATTGAACATGATCTAAGACTTTCAAACCACTTCTATGAAATTACAGGATTGCTGATCTCTCCGATTCGTTCAATCCGGCAGGTAACCTGGTCTCCCGGCTTGAGGGTGATGGGCGGCTCTCGAAAATACCCAACTCCGGCCGGAGTGCCGGTGGCAATGACATCGCCGGGGCACAGGGTGATGTCCCGGCTGATATCGGCGATGATTTCCGGAATTTTAAAAATCATGTCCCGGGTGTTACCATCCTGCATGGTTTGGCCATTGACAACGGTTTGAAGCTGAAGGTTTCCCGGTGATTCACTCGGGCCAAGCTCGTCGGGAGTCACCAGATACGGCCCCATGGGTGCAAAGGTATCGAATGATTTCCCCCGATACCACTGGGAGTCTTCAAACTGGGCGTCCCGGCCGGACACGTCGTTGAACACCGTGTATGCGGCGATGTATTCATCGGCTTTTTCCGCCGGAATCCGTTTTCCTTCCTTTTTTATAATCAGAGCCAGCTCGACTTCCCAATCGATGTACCGACTGCTCGCCGGCAAGCGGATCGGATCGAAGGGGCCCGTCAGGGTATTGGGCGACTTGGAAAACAACAGGGGGCGCGTGGGCACGTCCAGATTGGTTTCCTTTGCATGCTCTGCGTAATTTTTCCCCAGGCAGATAATCTTCGAAGGTCGGTGGATCGGGCATCCGATGCGCACATCCATCTTTTGGCCCAGTTGTTTCACTTTCGCGATTTTTTCCAGCCACCCACCCCTGAAAAAGGACTCACCGATATCCGGAATGTCCGGATGAATCTCTCTCAAATCAATAATCCGGCCTGCTTCCCACAGCCCCGGCCGTTCCTTGCCTTTCGGTCCAAATTGAATAATTCGCATCAGGTTATCCTTTTCTGATTTTGACCGTCCGCCACCCCATCGCGGTAGCGTTTACCGGCATACCAGTTAATTTGACGACAAATACCGCGAATAATGCTCACCTCCCGGGCACGCAACTGAAGCCGGGTAAAATAGTATCGAACCTTGTTGAGCCAGTAATCGGGGTTGTCCGGTTTGATATAATCGATTCGCAATAGAATATCCTTGAGTTGCTCGTACATCCCGTCAAGCTCGTGCCGGGATGCCAAGCGGGGTGTAAATTCCGCCGGTACCTCACTTCCGGCGCGAAACAGTTCATAGCTCATGATCATGACCGCCTGGGCCAGGTTGAGCGAGGAAAAATCGGCCGTTGGAATATTGACAAGATCATGGCACAGGCGCGCATCCACGTTGGTAAGGCCCCGGTCCTCGGGGCCGAATACAATTGCGATCCGGTTATCAGCGGAAATGGGAATTAGTTTTTTCGCCAACCGACTCGGTGAGGAAAGAACGGGACGCTTTCCACCGACCCGGGCAGTGGTTCCCACGACCCAATGGTATGACGCCAGGGCTTCGCGCAAGGTGTCGAACACCTCCATCTGCTCCACGACGTCCAGGGCGGCATGGGTGGCCATTTTCACAATCCGGGAAAGATCGCAATTTTCCGGCGCCACCACCACCAGCCGCCCGATCCCCATATTGCATGCAGCCCGGGCAGCCGCCCCGATATTTTCGGGAAATCGGGGCCGGTTCAATACGATGGTGATGTGTTCAAGCCGGATTCGGTCTGTCATTAGCTGACGATTTCAAATTGGTTGAAAAAATAGCTGATTTCAAATGCCGCCGATTCGGGGCTGTCCGATCCGTGGACCACGTTTTTTTCGATATCGGTGGCGAACTCCCGCCGAATGGTACCCTCTGCGGCTTCCTTGTAGTTGGTGGCGCCCATGATCTCACGGTTCTTGGCAATAACGCCCTCGCCTTTGAGCACCATGACCAGCGCCGGACCCGAAGACATAAAATCGGTCAAGCTGTCAAAGAAAGGGCGCTCGGCATGCACGGCATAAAAGCCCTTGGCCTGCGCCTTGGTCATGTGCAGCAGTTTCATGGCAGCGATTCGAATGCCGTTTTCCTCAAACCGCTGAATCACCTTTCCGATCAATGCGCGCGATACCCCATCCGGTTTGATGATAGACAGTGTCTGTTCCATTTGGTTCATCCTTTCATTCAATATCATTAAATATGTCTTTTCTTGTGTTGTTCTTTCCTGCGCGAGTCCTTAGGGCTCAAAGTCCCCGGAGCCATACCAAAACGGCCTATCCAAGTCAACCAAACTGATTTCTATCACAGGTATTGACTTTTCCCGGCTTCATTCTATAAATAATCACCAATCGAATCGTCATTGGGGCACTCATTATTATTTTGGTGCACTCATTATCATTAAGGAGCGGACATGCCCATCTACGAATTTTACTGCACAGACTGCAACACGATCTATAACTTTTTTTCCAAAAGTATCAATACGACCCGAACACCCCCCTGCCCCAAGTGCAAAACCGACACCATGAGCCGGCAGGTATCCATGTTTGCCGTGACCGGTCGAGCCTCCGAGGATGAGGGAGATGCGGATCTTCCCTTTGATGAGAGCAAACTGGAAAAGGCGATGACCATGCTTGAAAAGGAGGCCGGCAGCATCAACGAAGATGATCCGAAGCAGGCTGCGGACCTCATGCGAAAATTGACCGATATGACCGGAATGGAACTCGGACCGGGCATGCAGGAAGCGCTTCGCCGCATGGAAAACGGGGAAGATCCGGACCAGATCGAAGCGGAAATGGGCTCCCTTCTGGAAGATGAAGAGCCGTTTATGCTGTCGGATGCAAAAGGCAAAGGGATGAAAGCGAAACGGCCAAAACCGAAACGGGACGAAACCTTGTATGATTTGTAAATAATCCCATTGAAAATATCAATGAATCTGCATAACGCCCATTGACAAACGTGATTCGCGTCGTTAGATTCAATCAAGTAACAAGCGGGTGTTGGCCTGCGAGTGACACCTGATTCATTTTTTTTAAAGGAGATGTTATGCTCACTGTAACGGAAGCGGCGACCACCCAGATCGCTGAATATTTTCAAGGCAAGGAGCCCTCTCCCGTGAGGGTCTTTCTCAATCAGGGCGGCTGAGGCGGCCCGGGACTTGCGATGGCTCTGGATGAGCCTCGAGACACGGATGAGGTTTTCGATATCGGCGGATATACCTATCTCGTCGAAAAGACTGTACTGGAACAAGCCAAGCCGATTACCGTCGATTTTGCCATTACCTGTTTTAAGCTGGACTGCTCCCTCGACTTCAGCGGAGCGGCAAGCGCCTGCAGCGCCTGCAGCACATCCGGTGACTGCGGTTAACAATCGACCGACCGTTTTTTTCTAAAGGGCAGCACCCGGCAAGGGTGCTGCCCTTTTTCCTTTAAGGGTTTTTCACGAAGCTGAAAGGGGCTGCCATGAAGATATTTATCACAGGCGGTTTGGGCTTTGTCGGAAAAAATTTGTCCCGATTTCTATTGGAAAAGGGACATCATGTCATCGCCACCGGCACCAGAGACATCCCGGATTCCATATCAAACGAGCGGTTTGAATATATTCAGGCCGATACAACTGAAACGGGAGACTGGCAGGCGGCGGCGGCCCAGGTGGATGTTGTGGTCAATCTGGCCGGACGTTCCATATTCAAGCGATGGGACGATCGGTACAAGAAACAGCTCCGCGACAGCCGGATTCTTACCACGCGCAATATTGTCGATGCGCTTGAAGACGGAAAAACAAGCGTTTTATGCAGCACATCGGCAGTGGGTTATTACGGCGACCGCGCCGATGATATTTTGATGGAATCCGAGCCGCCGATGCCGGATTTTCTGGGAAATCTTTCCCTGGATTGGGAAGCGGAAGCCCTTGGCGCGGAAAAAAAAGGCGTTCGGGTTGTGCTACCCCGATTTGGAATGGTTCTGGGCAGAGGCGGCGGCGCCCTGGCTAAAATGCTTCCGGCCTTTAAGTCCTTTGTGGGGGGTCCGCTCGGCAGCGGCAAGCAATGGTTTCCGTGGATTCACATGGCGGATGTACTCGGTGGGCTGAACTTTCTGATTGAAACCGCAGAATGCCGCGGTCCTTTCAACTTATGTTCACCCGCACCGATTCGAAACCGGGATTTTTCAGCAACCCTGGGCAAGGTTTTGGGCCGACCTGCGGTCATGCCGGTGCCCTCATTCATGATTCGCCTGGTCATGGGCGAGTTGGGCGGTGTGCTCCTGTCCAGTCAGCGTGCCGTGCCGCATAATCTGCTTGAGGCAGGCTATCGATTTCGCTTTGCCGATCTGCCCGCCGCACTTGCAGACCTTACCGGGGATGAAAAAGAGCCCCAGGAGAACCGGGAGGAACCGTATATCTGCCCACACTGCGGTGATAGAAACTGCGAATGTCATAAATCATAATTGATGAGGGGATGACAATGGCTGACAACAAGACGCCACCTTCTGCCGATGGACTGTTGGATCCGGAAGTCTGGGTAGATCGCTATGGTGATGCACTGTATCAATTCGCCCTGTATCGGGTCCAGATTCCCGATGTGGCGGAAGACCTGGTACAGGAGACGTTTCTGGCCGCGCTTAAAGCACGGCATAATTTCAAAGGGAAATCCACCGAAAAGACATGGCTCATCGGTATCCTTAAAAATAAAATCCTCGATTATTTCAGAAAAAAAGACCGTGAAAAACCCAGCGATATCATCGAACAACAGGCGGATAAAGCCGCAAGCTTATACAATGAAAAGGGTGGATGGCAGATAGGACCCGCCAAATGGAGCGTGAACCCGGAAGCCATATTCGAACAACAGGAATTTATGAATGTCATGCATGGATGCCTATCGGCCCTTCCGCGCCGCCTAGCCCGATTGTTTGTACTGCGCGAATTCGAAGGGATGAGTACGGAAGAAATCTGTAAGGCATTGGAAATAACCGCGACCAATTCTTGGGTGATGCTCCACCGTGCCCGCGCCTCGTTAAGACTGTGCCTGGAGGAAAATTGGTTCGTACCACATCAGGATGTCTGAGAACACAACGCCGCCGGCTTGCCGTGCGCTATTTAAAGGGAGGTTTCCAATGGGTCATTGGATGTTTGAATGTCAGGAGGTCTCAAAGCTCGTATCCGAAGCAATGGACAAAAAGCTGTCGGTTACCCGGCGACTTGGAATTCGGTTTCATTTAATGATGTGCAAGCTCTGTTCGCGCTATGCCCGCCAGATTCAACTGATACGAACAGCCGCTCGTTGTATGGCAAAGGTCGAAGATTGCACTGTCGATTCC
>JAFDDL010000297.1 GCA_019310865.1 Deltaproteobacteria bacterium
AGGTTCTGCTCGAAGAGATCGATTATCTTGCCGGCAAGGGGATCGATACCAGCCCGGACAAACTCAAAGTCAGTGAAAAAGCCCAACTGATCATGCCGTATCACAAGCAGATCGACCAGGCCCGGGAGAAGAAAAAGGGCGATAAAAAGATCGGCACAACCGGCAGGGGTATCGGCCCGGCCTACGAAGACAAGGCCACCCGCCGGGGCATTCGATTTGCCGATCTGGCCGAGCCGGAATTGCTTCAAGAAAAAATTCAAGCCATCATGGAAGAAAAAAACTTTTATCTGGAAAAGTTTTTTTTCGAAAGCCCCATGGACATTGATCAGGTCATCGATACCTACTTGGCATATGCCGAGCGGTTAAATCCCTATGTGACCAACATGTCTGTGACGCTAGACGCGTCCATCAAAGCCGGCCGGCAGGTTCTGTTCGAAGGCGCCCAGGGCACGCACCTGGATATCGATCACGGAACCTATCCCTTTGTGACATCATCCAATACGGTCTCGGGCAATGCCTGCTGCGGAGCGGGGGTCGGCCCGAAACAGATCACCGGCGTCATGGGTATTGTCAAGGCCTATACAACCCGCGTGGGGGCCGGTCCCTTTCCGACCGAGCTTCTGGACGAAATCGGGGACCGAATCCAGGAAAAGGGGGCGGAATTCGGCGCCACGACCGGTCGACGACGACGCTGCGGGTGGCTCGATATGGTCATTTTGGAAAATTCGGTCCGCTTAAACGGACTGACCGGAATTGTCATCACCAAGCTGGACGTGCTGGGGGGGCTGGACTCGCTGAAGATCTGTACCGGTTACCGATACAACAGCGAAACCCTGACGCATTTTCCAGCCAGTTTGAAGGTTCTGGGCGCCTGCGAGCCCATATACGAAACCCTGCCGGGTTGGTCCGAAGACATTTCGGGCATGCGCACCTATGACGAATTGCCGGAAAACACGAAAAATTACCTGAAGCGTGTGGCCCAGCTGGCCGGAGTGCCCATTGACATTCTGTCGGTGGGACCGGGACGCGAAGAGACCATCGTCATGAAAAATCCGTATCGATAAATAGACAAAACCTATTGACAAACCCTTTATCCTGGGGCATAGAAGGTCATCTAAAATCTTAACGTCGGGACATGGCTCAGTCTGGTAGAGCACAGCGTTCGGGACGCTGGGGTCGCAGGTTCAAATCCTGCTGTCCCGACCACCTATCTTGTTGAGATCATATCGTATATTTACTTTATGCGGCGTTTCCGCCAGAATGGCCATGGCAATGCAGAAGATGATGGAGGCCCCCAAGAGCGGATATCAAACAGGCGCCCAGAACAATGGTGAATGAATAACCATCTTCCGGCGGTCGCATGCCGCTATAGGATTTTCTCAAGGCCTTCCATAGGGTAAGCTTCATTGTTTCTTTTACGCTGTATCGCATTCAGCAGCTGTGAGTGCCGTTCACGGGTCATTGGGTTTAACGCACCGATTATCAATGCGACTATTACTGGGATGACGACGCCCCAGCCATAAAAGTTACTCAAGCCTTTCAGTGTTTCCGGGGCTTGGGTACTCAATGTTGCATCGTAGCCGATGTGCTCCAAGACAATACCCACGAGGGCGATGGCAATGGCGGAACAAAGTTTCTGAGTGAAGGATATAACACCGTAATACATCCCTTCTCTTCTCTTGCCGGATTTAAATTCATCGACTTCGACGCAATCAGGGATCATTGACCATATGATCTGAAACAACACATTGAAACCGATTCCGGCAACGATAATGAACCCAACCAGAGCGGTCATCGATCTGGAATAGTTGAAGACGAACAACGGATAGATAAGAAAGCCTGCCGCCCAAAGGGACATGCTAACAATCCAGCTGACCTTTTTGGAGTATTTTTTGGACAGAAAATCGGCCCAAGGCACACCGACAAAGCCCACAAGGGTGAAGGCTACCAAGAGGGTGGATAGTTGGTTTTCATCAAATTTAAAAACGTTTAAGAAGTAATATACGGTAGTGGTTGCTAGTGTGGAAAACCCCACGATAGCAAAGGCAAAAAGACCCGTCACGAACCTGAACGTTCTGTTTTTAAATGGTTCCACAAACATGTTTTTGGGGCTGAATTTTTGAACATCACCGACCCGAACCAGTTCATATCCTTTAGTGGTGTGAAAGGCGATTAAAATGGATACAATAACAAGAATACCGTATAGACCACCGGTAATGGACCAGCTCAATTCCATATTGTCAGTTAACCCATCGAAAAATACGACTACCGACATCATGATGTTGCTGATCAACATCGAAAAAACATAGAACACATTGCGGGTTGCACCAATGCTGGCTCTTTCATCATAATCCTGGGTGATCTCCGCTCCCAGGGCGGAATACGGCACCTCAGGTAAGGTTTGAAGTGTATAAAAAGAAAGGACCGCCAAGACCACCCGTACCGTAACCGATTTTTACATTTAGCGGGAGCTTCGGTTGGCCGTTTTTATTCATTGTGGAACCTAACCGTCCTGATCGAATATATAGCCGATGAATCTCGCTATTATCCATGCGGCCAGTCGTGTGGTGATTTTGTTAAGATCATGACCTGGATGCACTTCCGTGATATCGAAACCAACAACCCTGCCCTTGGTGCAGATAACCTTCAGGGCTTCCAGCATTTGCTCGAAATCGATGCCGCCGGGTACCGCCAAGGTCGTGCCAGGTGCCTGGCTATGGTCCAGCGCGTCGATGTCGATGGTGACATAAATGTATTTGGATTCCGGAATCACACGCTCGGCGGCGGCAGTCATCCCCTCCTTGTAGATCTGGCGGGGCGTGAGAATCCGGGTACCGGCTGCAACCGCTTCATCCCATTCTTCCTTGACCGTGTGACGTATCCCGATTGCGGTGATATTATCCACAAACGGCAGTTCACGGACTCTTTTTATACCGCTGTTGTTTGTGTACTTTGCGCCGAAGAGTTCATCACCGAAATCAAGATGGGCATCAAACTGGATGATATCTAATGATTCGTATTGATCAAAGGCTTTGACCAAGGGATAGGTAATGGAGTGGTCGCCACCGACGGCCACGGCAAGGGCACCTGACGTTATTATTTTTCGAAACGATTCTGTAATTCGATTGAAGTTTCCTTCAAAATCATTTCCCACGATGACCGTGTTGCCGCAGTCGGCCATCTTAACGCCTTTTACATATTCTTTACCGTCATCCGGATCAAAGAGTCCGAATTCAGACATATCGTAAAACAGGGTGGGTGAGCATTCCCGAATCACATCCGGTGCCTGGCTTCCCCCCGGAACCTCAAATGGGACATTGACTCCCTGGTCAAAGGGAACACCCAAAATACCGACTTGGGCATTCAATTCGTCCAAATTGTGACAGACCGGTGCACCAAAAAATGTGTGAGGATTAATAAGGGTTAATGGCTGCTCCATGATCATGGCTCCTTGTTGGTTGTCGATTCAAAGATTAATAGTTCACAAGGCCTGGGGATACCCGCCGGCGACAGGAAGGGCGGTGCCTGTAATATAGGTTGATTCTTTACCGGCCAGGAAGGCGACGGCGTCGGCTATCTGGTCAGGTGTTGCATAAGCGCCCAATGCAATGGTTTGTTTGAAGGCAGCCTTCATCTCCTCAGGTGTACACCCTTCTTTCCGAGCAAAATACTCGGGGATCCGATCCCCCATTTGCGTATCGACAAAGCCGGGGCAAACTGCATTCACCCTAATTTTGTATTGCCCGAATTCAAGGGCAAGGGCCTTTGACAATCCCACCACCGCAAATTTTGACGCGTTGTATGCCGACATCTCCATATCCGCGTAGAGTCCACCGATGGAGGCATTGTTGATCAAGATGTCCAGTTTGCCGTGTGTCTCTGCAACATCTGCAAGCGTGTCGGCAACCTGCCGTTCGTCTGAAACATCCAACTGAACATAGGTAGCACCGAATTCTTCTGCTATTGCTTTACCGTCCTGCATGTCGGCGATAATTACCCGGGCACCGGAAGCGACAAATCGTTTTGCCACTGCCAGCCCGATGCCGCTGGCACCACCGGTTATCAGAGCTAATTTATTATTCAAAGAAAACATGATCCCTCCTTCCATTAAAAAAAGCTTTCCACTTTATAGGCGACGCCACCAATTATCTTGCTCAATCTTTTCATGCTCTCTTCGTTGATTGGGGGCAAGATGAGCGGCATCACAATTTAAGGAAGGCTCACCCCATCAGCTTGGTGCATGCCGGCAGACTCAAGCCGCAGCCGAGACCGTCATCGGCCCTCACGATGGCGCCGGTGACCGGAGCGCTGGCGTCACTTGCCAGGAATTGGAAGATGCCGCCGGCGATCATGTGTCGTGCGCCCTCATTGAGGCAGGCTGCCACGCCAGACAGATTGACATCCATCACCCGGCGAAACACCGCCATATCAAGCGCGGGAAGCATGCCCGCATCCTCGCCGATGCCGGCATTCAGGATCAATACGTCCAGTCGGCCGGAAAACATATCGACCGCCGCCCGAATTCCCGTTTCGATGCTCTTTTCATCTGCCACATCCATCCTTACAAACCGGGCCCCGATGTCTGCTGCGATATCCGCGCCGCTGTCCCGGCGGCCGCTGATGATCACCTCGGCATTGGCCGAGACCAGCCTTTTGGCAACCCCCAGACCAATGCCGGCCGTAGCTCCCGTAATGAAAACATTTTTTTCCTCGAGATCAAATGCAGACTGTTTTTTCATCGCACCACGGGGCCTTTTTTACCGTTTTCAGGGTGGTGACAAACCGGTCCGTCTTGCTCTTCAACTCTTCGACAGACATCCAGTTAAAAACTACAGCATACCGCAATGTTAGGCGCTCGAAACTACAGAACTTTAGGCACTATCACTTCGTTTCTTCCCATTCCTTTTCCAAAGTCTCATAGCTGAGGCCGTATTTTTCCATGAAGCCTTTGAAAGCCTTCAGGTGGTCTTCCATGATATCCACATCCGGGTTATTCTCCCGGTAGACCTTCTTCAGCCCCCATTCATCCGGCATATAGATTTCTTCAACTCCCGGTCTCTTCGGACACCCTTTGATCGCCTGGATATATTTATCTGCCTTTTCTTTCATCTTTTCAATGGGACCGAATTTGCTGGGATCGATCACCAGGATATATGAGCCGCCCACCGGCGACGGAGCGCCCGGTTTGAAGTAATCGCTGGGCTGGGACGGCAGTTCAGATGAAGGCGTGCCACCGGGATTTATGATGGCGGTCATGAACTCGTTCCATATATTCAGGGCGTAAAGCCTTGGATTCTGAAAATACCACGGCGCGCGGCAGTCCGCCACCCGTCCATAGCCCTCGATGAGCTTTCCATAGGG
>JAFDDL010000298.1 GCA_019310865.1 Deltaproteobacteria bacterium
AGGGTTACTGATGTCCATGCATACCTGAACGGCCATTTCGGGCTTTCCACGGCCATCTACCGCAATAAAATCGAGGGGTGGGAACAATTTGTGGTGGAACTGTCCCGAAATCCTGCATGGAAGGTTATGGTGACTGGTTCATCATCCAAAATGCTTCGCCATGACATCGCTACCGAACTTCGAGGAAAGGCCATATCAACCGTTATTTTTCCCCTCAGTTTTAAAGAGTATTTGAAATTCAGGGGCTTTCGCGGCCTCACCGGATCCACCAAGGGACAGGCCGAGGCGAGAAGATTTTTTGACGAATATCTTAAATGGGGGGGGTATCCTGCAATTTCTCATATGGCTGAACATACGAAAGAAGTTGTGTTGCGGGAGTATTTTGATACCATGCTTCTTAAAGATATTATACAACGGTACGATGTCGGCAAACCGCGCCAGTGTATCCATCTGTACCGGTACCTCATGTCCAATATCAGCAAACCCCACACCCTGCAAAGCGCATTTCGCTATCTGAAACAGGCCGGATTTAATACCAGCCGTGACACGTTGCGGGACTATTTCGGGTGGGCCGAGGATTCGTGGCTGCTGGTCCGTGTTCCCATATTTTCGAATTCCCTTAAGGAACAGGAAAGAAATTACAAGAAAATTTATGCCATCGATTGGGCGCTTGCCAATCTCAACAGTTTCACCTGGGATGGATCATTCTCAAGAGCCTTTGAAAATCTGGTATTTCTGCACCTGTACCGCAACTGGCACCGGGTTCATTTCTACCTGACACGGAAAAAGCGTCAAGAAGTCGATTTTATTGCGGTAGATGGCCGTGGAAAGCCCGAAATGGCCGTTCAGGTATGCATGGACATCAGTAACCCTGAAACATTTGAAAGAGAAATGAATGCCCTGACCGCAACGGCGGTATATTTTAAAATCAAAAACAATTTCATTATCACAAACAACCAGGAACAAGATTTCGAAAAACAAGGTGTTCAGGTGAAAGCAATACCGGCCTGGAAGTGGCTGCTCTTATAGCTATTTCTCACACACGATTCCAGACTTAGGGCTCGCGCAAAAATAACTTCACATTTTATGCGTCGATGCATCCCACCTGGCGGCGTTACGAAAATACAGAATATCCTGATATTCTTTAATTTTCGTGCCTTGCCAGCTGGGCGCCTCATGCGCGAACCCTAAGGTATTAGCCAGTTTGCTTTCATCCGGTCACCATCCCAATCGAATCGTGCGCGTCGGTTTCCCAGGGGACTGAGAATCAGCCAATCCATAGAGTCGATGCGGCTGATAATAACCATAAAATTCTTACGTCCTTTTTCACTTTCCAATAGGGTCGGAAGCCTAGTGAAAAAGCCGGGCAATCCGGACATCGGTTTATCAACGGATACACCTGGGGGTTCAATTGAGGCATAATTGATACGATTGGTGATCCGGGTTTTGGCCCAATGCTTTTCAGCGACCTGATCATCGCCATGACAGGTTGCGTGCCCGGAAATTCGAAGTTGAATTTTCTTTTTCGGATGATAAAAAAGCCAACTGACGGTGTTGATATTCATGATGTCCCGAACCTTAGCGGCTCTGGCATCGGTGTAACAAATCAATGCCCGTTCAGGCAGCAGAAAATGTCTTAGGATAACGGTTCGCAGGCGACTGTCGTTTTCTCCGACGGTTCCCAATACGGGCCAGTGAAAGGGATCGTTGAACCGGTCAGCACCCCGCTTGAGCATTGCCCATGCACCATTTAAAACCCCATCGAGGGTTGTCCGGAGTTCTCTTTTTTTACCCATCGCTATCTTAAAGACATCCCCTTCTCTATCAATATGTGATGTCGAACCGGTCGAAATTGCCTTCGTAAGGTTGCCGGGTGATGGTCACTTTCGTGACGGCGGAGGCGGGCGGGCCTTGGCGGCACCACTGAATGTGGGTGTCCACCGCCTCTTGAGGTCCTTCAATGACGGCTTCCACGGTGCCATCGGACTTGTTTCTCACCCACCCGAACACGCCCAGTTTTTCGGCCGCCTGCCGGGTTTCCATTCTGAAAAAAACGCCCTGAACCCGGCCATGAATGATTAGATGTGCGCGCACCTTGTCTGCCATGGTGTCATTCCTCATTTTTTTCCATTCTCAAAACCCTACCATGGACCCACTATATATTGCAATGAGATACTATATATACACTATATAATGTGTTTTTTGAATTGACATACGTTATGTGGCGATGTAAAGGACATTTGCATGATCATTATGCCGGGTAGGGTGTTGAACATCCATCAGCACTTAAAAATCAAGTTGTTTTAGACCTGATGATTTGGCAATTTTTCAAATTCACTTAATTTAACTGGAGGGCCGAAATGATTATTAGTTTTGTTAACCAGAAGGGCGGCGTTGGAAAAACCACGGCAGCTATCAACCTTGCGGCGAGCTTGAAAAGAAAAAATTACAATGTGGCGTTTGTCGATGCAGACCCCCAGGGCAGTGCCACGACATGGCATTCCATCGAAAACAACAACATATTTGAGATCATGCATTATCCCGAACCGGTTTCAAAAAGCGATATCGGAGCACTTTCTCAAGATTACGACTATCTGGTGATCGATGCACCCCCTGGAATTGGCGACATAGCAAAATCGGTACTCTCGGTGTCGGACCTTTCCATCATTCCGTTGAGCCCGAGTTCCTTGGACATTTGGTCCTGCAAGGGGACGCTGGAGATGATAGATGAGGCCCAGCAAGAAAACCCCGATTTAGATGTCAAACTGCTAATCAACCGAAAAATACCTGGAACCCGTGTGGGGCGAGAAGCACGAGAAGCACTGGCGATATTTAATAAGGAGATATTGGATACCGAAATTTGTCAGAGAGTTGCATATATTGATGCCATGGCCTCGGGTGTGTCCGTCATGCAATACGCCCCAAGCAGTAAAGCGGCTCTTGAAATTGAAAACCTCTGTGATGAACTCACGTTTCAGGAAGTCGAGGCGGCGTCCGAAATGCAAGTCGAGATGGAGCCCGAACTGCAAGTCGAGGCGGAGTCCGAAATGCACGTCGAGGCGGAATCCGAAATGCAAGTCGAGGCGGAGTCCGAAGTACAAGTCGAGGAAGAGCCCGAAGTACAGGAACCCTATTCATATGCTGAATCGGCTGGTGGCTATGATGATAGACGGCTCTGGTAAAACCAATTTGTGTAAGGGCTCGCTTTCCTGCACGAACCCTGAGGAATTATCGCATGGCCAAAATAATCAAAAGAAAGCTGAAATGGGTTGCGTCCACCTCCCCGCAGGTCATCGGATATAAGCTGTACTGGTCTGAAAATAGCCGGGTCAGCTATGATTCCCCATGTGCCATGCTGGGCAATGTAACTGAGATCACTTTGCCGGGTGATGTTGAATCTTTTATTGTCAATGGCGGGCCCGTTGAATTTGCGATCACCGCTGTCGATGAGTTGGGTAATGAATCCGACATGATGACCCTGATGGCACCCTATCAATTTAACGTGCCACAAGCTCCGGAAGATATGGTCATGGAAAAGGTGGATGGTTCGCATATCACCTGCGAGCCGGATGAAGATGATGACTTTTTCCTAACCAATTTCCCTGACGAGGCGTTTGATGCTGAGGAACCGATCAAGCTGGTTGAAAATAAGATCAACCAAACTGAAAAAATCCAAACAATTAAACGATAGGATCTGAAGAGCGCCTCTCAAATAGTTCCTGGAAGGTTTTTTCATCGATGGTTTTAACGCCCAGGGCCCGCGCCTTTTTAAGCTTGGCGCCGGCCTTTTCCCCGGCAACGAGATAGTCGGTCCGGGCGCTGACCGATCCGGTCACCTTGCCGCCCAGGGCAATGATTTTCTGCTTCGCCTCGCTTCGCGTCATTCCCGCCAGGGTGCCGGTGAGGACAAAGGTGAGACCGGCCGGTTCCCGGGCGGTTTTCGCGGCTGCGTACTGGATTTGCACACCGCTTTCGATGAGCCGGTTCACAAAGCGGCGGTTCCGATTCTGTTGGGCAAAGTGGGCAAGACTTTCTGCGATGACCTCGCCGATGCCTTCAATGGCGGCCAGTTCTTCCCGGGTGGCCGATAGCAGGTCCTCCAGGCGGGTGTAAGTTCCGGCCAGAATGTCGGCCACACCTTCTCCTACATGGCGAATCCCTAGGGCAAAGATAAACCGGGGAAACCGGATTTGTTGGCTGTTTTCGATGGCGGCCAGCAGGTTGTCGGTAGATTTTTCTCCCATACGGTCCATGTCTTTCACCCGCTTGCGGTCAAGGTGAAACAGATCCGCCGCCGAAGCAATGATGCCGGTGTCCACAAGCTGCTCCACCAGTTTGTCACCCAGACCGTCGATGTCAAAGGCCCCCTTGGCGGCAAAATGTTTGATATGCTCCTTGAGCTGGGCCGGGCAGTCGGAATTGATGCACCGGGTGACGGCTTGGCGTTTGGTGTTGAGTGCGCTTTTTTCCCGAACGGTCTCCGAGCCGCAAACCGGGCAGGCCCCGGGCATTTGAAACGGCTTTTCCGCTCCGGTTCGGTGGTCGGTGACGACTTTGACAACCTGGGGGATCACATCCCCGGCGCGCTGCACAAATACCGTATCACCGATTCGAATGTCCTTCTGGGCGATTTCGTCTTCATTGTGCAAGGTTGCCCGACTGACGGTCACACCACCCACTCGAACCGGTTCCAGGATGGCCACGGGTGTCAGTGCGCCGGTACGGCCCACTTGGACTTCGATGTTTAAAAGCCGAGTCGTCTCCTGGGTGGCCTTGAACTTGTATGCAATGGCCCACCGGGGACTTCGGGTCTTGGTCCCGAGCCGGCTCTGAAGAGACAGATCGTCTACCTTGATGACCATGCCGTCGATTTCATAGGAAAGATCATGGCGGGTTTCCGACAAAAATCTGTAATAGGTCAGTACCTGATCCAGCCCGATTTGCGGCCGTATGCTCGGATTGATTTTAAACCCCATCGATTTCAGACGGCAAAGCAGCTTCCAGTGGGATTCGGGTGTTGGCCCGGAGATGCGCCCGACGCCGTAGCAGAATATATCAAGGGGGCGACCGGCGGTGACGGTTGAATCCAATTGCCGCAAAGAGCCGGCAGCGGCGTTTCTCGGGTTGGCAAAAACCGGTTTTCCCGTTTGAACCTGCCGATCGTTGAGCGCGGCAAAGCCCTCCCGGGTCATGAAAACCTCCCCGCGCACCTCTAAGGTCGACGGAATTGTTTCGCCCGGGCCGGGTGTGAGGATCAGGGGCACGGAACGAATGGTTCGAATGTTGTCGGTGATGAGCTCACCGTTGATGCCGTCGCCGCGGGTGGCGGCCACTGTCATGCGGCCGTTTTCGTAAACCAGCTCCACGGCCACGCCGTCCATCTTCGGCTCTGCGGTGTATCGGACAGGGTCGGTTGTTCCCAAAAGCTTTCGAATGCGTTGATCAAAATCGATGATGTCGGCATCGGTAAACCCGTTGTCCAGACTGAGCATGGGCACCGCATGCGCTGTTGATTCAAATTTGGCAAGGGGCGGTGCGCCAACCCGCGTGGTCGGTGAATCCGGGCTTGCCAACTCCGGGTGGGCCGCCTCCAGCCCCATGAGCGTTTGCATCATGCGGTCGTATTGCGCATCGGAGACCTGGGGATCGTCCAGCACGTAATACCGGTGGTTGTGGTGGTGAAGGGCTTTGCGAAGTCGTTTGACTTCTGCCGGGATTTGCGGGTCTATGGGGTTTGACATTGTTCAGCAAGTCCTTGGTGAACCGCCCGGCGGGCTTCGAGAAACCGGGGATCCTTGAATCCGGTCTGCCAGGTATCGGTCGACAGGTTGTCGGAGACCACCATCACGGCGCCCACGTCGACGCCCCGAAACCGGCCCACGGTGAACAGGGCGGATGCCTCCATTTCGATGCCGATTGCCCCCGCCTTTCGGATCTTGGTGAGCAAGTTCGGGGTTTCCTGGTAGATGGCATCGGTGGAGAAAACCCGGCCCCGGTGAAGGGTGCATCCGCTTTGGGAGAGCCGGCGGCCGATGCGATCGGTTATGGCGGCGGCCGGTTGAACGGTCTCGCCGGTGTCGGCGCCATAATAACCGGCAGTCCCGTCACCGACAATCGCCCCAGTGGGAATGATGACATCACCGATTCGAACATCCGGGCAGAGCGAACCACACCAGCCGTAAAACAGAATCCGGCGTGCGCCCCGGGCAATCAGGTTTTCCAGCAGCATCACCGCATAGGGTGCGCCCATAAAGGGGCCCACGATGGCAGCCGGATGCGGTGGCTGTCCGTGGAAAACCCGGCTCATAAAAAGGGGGCGTCCGGCCGGGTCTGCCAATTTCAGCTGACTGCGCAGTTGTTTCAGATCGACCTCGGTGGCCACCATGACGGCAAGCGGTCCCAGATCCGGTGATCCCCGGGGCC
>JAFDDL010000299.1:0-830 GCA_019310865.1 Deltaproteobacteria bacterium
ATTCATGACACCCGGAAAATGGTCGTTTATGGTTTTCTCGTCAACATTGTAACGAGAATCAGGCCATAAGATAGGCGTGCCCGGCCTTGCATCGCCAACAATAAGTTTCGTGTGTAAATAGCTTGTCGACACAAGCACTGCCAAAACGATCACGATCACGGTCCAAGATCTTTTCTTTCCGGCAGTTAACCACGCTATTTTTATTAGGATACGATCGTAAAAGCCTTCTTTCCCGGCAGACGAATCCTCGCTTTTTGCGGCAGTTCGGCCCTTCCCGTAGGGCACACACATGGCGGTCACGGGATTCAAAAACAGCACGCTGAAAATAACGCTTAACGCCCAGAAAAAACAAATGTAGGCCAGTTTTACCAGCAACGGGATAGGTATGATTGCAATAATCAAAATACCAACACCGTCTGTGATTACGCCCGAAAGACCCGGGTAGAAAAGTGCTCGAATCGTCTCTTTCACCGCCTCTGTTTTATCACGGCACCTTTCCATTTCCTCAACTAACCGTTCATTGAACTGTATGGAGTGACTCAATGCCCTTGCGGTAATCAACAATGGTACCACAAGGATTAACGGGTCAATGTTATATCCCAGGACTCCCGCAAACCCGACCCCCCAAATTCCTGAAATCAGAGCGGATATCATGGGGAGAATCATGAACATAATCGAGCGGGTATAAAAATAAAGCAAGGCGATCATCGCCAGAAGGGTCAGCCCGAATATGGAAAATGTCTGAGTTAAATAGCTGCTAATGTATCCATAGATGATGGGGTCACCGACAATATTTATCTCCGCAAGACTATCTTCTTCTTCATCCCTCA
>JAFDDL010000299.1:844-6201 GCA_019310865.1 Deltaproteobacteria bacterium
CTATTTCTTCCGGATTAAATTCAGCAGATATCAAGGCTGCTCGACCGTCCAGAGAGACTAGCTTGCCGAACACCAAGTCGTTGGTGAAAACTTTGCTTTTTAAGGCTGCCATCTCTTCCGGTGAACTTGGAATATCAGGCCACATGATAGGGGGGATTTCCATACCCCAAGATGTCACCTTTATATGTTTTATTTTCCGGGCGGCAATGGAATATACTTTGTTTCGATCCACACCCGGGAAAAATACCAGCTGGTCGGTTATGCGTCTGATCTTTTTCAATACAGCCTCATTGAAAACAGTGCCGTTTTTGGCTTTCACCTGAAGTAAAACAACATTAGACCCTCCGAAAGTATCGCGAAACTCCTTATCCAGTTTGACATAGGAATGTTTTGATGAAAGCAAGTCGGTTATGTCGCTGACAATAGATATTTTCGGAATATGGTAGCCAAAAAAGCCGGTGATCAGCAACAACAATACAAGCAAAAAACGATATCTATTGACGATAAAATCTGCGATTTTCCTTTCCATTTCGCTTGGGACCCCTTAAAATTAGACCATAACCTGAATATTAAACCCGCGCATTATTGGTTGTCTGATGCACTTGCGCGCATCTGCCGAGTGAGATACCATGATTTTCCACCATTTGAGCTTATCAGAATAGTCCCCCCGGCACCCCCGATGATTAAACGACCTGAATCCGTTTGCACGATATTCATCAGCCATCGATAAGTAAGGGGCTCTTTTGAGCCGATATTCCATTTCAATCCGTTGTCGCTGACCACCATGATACCGTTCATTCCAATTGCCCACAATTTGTCCCCTGCACAGCCAATGTCATACAAACTCTCTTGACGAGGGACATTTTGAACCCGTTTCCAGTTTTCACCACCGTTATCAGTCCATAAAATCATTCCGTCTATGCCGCATGCCCACCCTTTTTGTTGATCCTTAAAGCAAACCGCGTACAAGGATTTTTCACCTTCCGGCGACGCCACACGGTTCCAGGTCTCAGCGCCATCGAAGGTGCGCGCAATGGTTCCTTTTTCTCCAACCACCCAACCATTTTCCGAATCAACAAAACACATTCCGTATAGAAAAATATCTTCTCCTAGGGAACTATCAACCCAGGTATTCCCCCCATTGTTGGTACGGGCGATAACCGACCACTCCCCAGCTGCCCAGCCTGTGTTTTTATCTATGAATTGAACCTTATATAAATTGCCCCTGGTTTCATGGGTTTCCTTTCTCTGGACCTTCCATGTTTTGCCGCCATTCGAGGTGTGGACGATGACACCGAACCTTCCAACTGCCCAGCCATTCATAACGTCCACGAAGCTCACGGAAAACAATTCGTTTGTTATACCGGTATCCTGCAACTCCCAGGATTTCCCCGAATCCGAGGAATAAAACACGAGCCCTCCGCCACCAACCGCCCAAATATGATCCCCACGGGCATCAACGCCGTAAAGATCAGAGGTGTGCATCTTTTTGACTACCGAAGACCTATCCGTGAGTGCTTCTGCCTTGGCAAAAGAACAGTACATAGAAGATAAGATCGATAGCAAACAACAGATGCATGTAAATCGCAATGTGTTCATGTTTCATTACCTTTTAAAGCACCGTTTATGCTATCGGGCCGGGTATATCTGCTTCAAGGACTGCCATGACCACATATCCGGAGTCCAGCCGTTATTTCCGGAAGACCCCCAAATCATTGTATTTGAACTGTGCATTCTCTTAATGTCTATCAAGGTCATTGCAACCGGATAGAAATTACCTTTGGCATCAAAGGCAATGTGAAAATGCATTACTTTCCAGAGCTCGCCATTCCTGTCGTAGTATTCGCCATAGGGCATGTGCCAGCTTTCCGGATCTACCCACAGAACCTTTTTACTGTATATGTGATTCGGGTCTTTAGGAATACATTCAATAATGTATGTTTTGACGCGTCTGTATCGGTCATCGACCCCGGTCAGATGCCTCCCCTCAACCCACTCCGGTTTTCCTTTGGCCATCGTTGGCAGAAGCGCCTCTTTTCTCCCAATTAATTTCCAATCGTATTGCATGATTTTGCCCGACATATTCTGAAAATCGTCCCAGGTCGCCTCAAATCCGCCGCCAAGTGTATCCATTCGCTGGGCGGTGGACATTCGTCGCGTCCGCCTCATTGTGGGTATGTACATCCACATGTCATCAGGCTTGAGCTGATCTTCATACCGCATGTACAGCGGAATGAGGCCTTTTTGGGCATAAGGGTCGGTGTAGCCAAAGGAGTCAATTAACTCAAGGCCCTTTTCATTGGAATAAACCGGTTTCGGGTCCACTTCAGTCCTTCCAATTAGGTACAACCGCCGCCATGCGCCACGAAGGTAATGCTTCACCTTCCCCCTTTTGTCGGTAATCGCGGAGATGTATGGATGTTCATAGTCATCGGATCGGTATCTTTTTTCAAAGTTCCAGGCTACCTCATATCCTGTTTTAGGTTCCAAGAACGGCAGACCGGCAACCCAGTTCAAAAGCTGACCGTCTTCCGCGATTTTACAGCTTCCGGCATGTTTTTTTGACGCGGCCTTGTAGCCGGCTGGGGGCTCATATTTAATATACTCCATCTCATTGATGTAAAAGGGACCCCATTTTTCCGTATCTTTCAACCATTCGATCATGATATCAGGCACAAACCCCTTTACTTCATCCGCATTCGTCTTGTCATATCTCTTTACGATTTTCGCATTTTCGTATATTTCGTTAAATCCATAGACCGGGGGCTTGTAGGGATAGGGCCCATGCCACCCGATTTTTTCATTTTCGCCGGCCAGGCATATCGGGGCGAAAATACCACCACAGAAGAATCCTATGGCAATAGTAAAGAGAATAAAAATTGAAACGCTATTAAATTTATTGTGCGCTTTATACATGTCTTTCCCTCCATATTGTACGTATAAATTAAGATAGTTATTATCGCTGTTAAAATCTAACTCTCACCCTCAAATAAATCTCATCATTTTTTCTCATGGGCCCATAATATCCATCATCGTTCGCAGAGCCCCATATGAGGTTGGCTGATAGCGTCGCTTCCCATAGATCGCTGGCCGTGTATTTGATGGAAGGCTGCAGGAAGCCGTTACCGCTAAAATCCGCAACACTTACGAATTGCGGCGTTATTGCATCATGCAAGTAGCTGGTATTGATAACAAGCGATATGATGTTCTGCGTTTCGTCCCTTGACATGTCGAGACTCACGATATCCGACTCGTGATCAAGGATACGCTTGTGAAACCACTGACCATAGATATTAAAGCTTTTTCGGTTGAGAAAAGGCCACATGGTCGGCCTGTCAAACCCCAACATAAAAGCGAAGGTGTTCTTCTCTATAATCCTGTCCATGAATGCGGACGTGTACGGCTGATTCATGGTGAACGCACATTCACCGCGAAACACGGTTCTAAGGAAATTGTTGAAAACATTAAACGTCCCGCCAATGACGTTAACCTGGCGCCATTCAAACTTGAACGGAAGGGGAGCGTGTGTGGGGTCGAACGAATAAACAAAATTATCGTCACGGGAATAAAAATCGAAGATGCTAAACTCCCAGTTGCCAAAGGTCGCTTGAACTCTGGCACCGAATTCCCCATTTCTGATGTCATGTCGGTCCGGTAGTTCATTTTTCTGCTGGTCCCAAAAGAATTGGAGGCCGGGAATTGGGAGTGCCCACGGCCCACCCTCCGGCGCCCAGGACCAGGGCCTGAAATCCTCCGGGATCCATATCAACTGCAATCTGAATTGGTTTTGTGTATACGGTTCATACATCAGGTTTACCATGCGCAGGGGGATTCGAATATCCTCCCAGCTTTCGAAAGTATAGTGCCAGCTCAAATCCAACGGATTGATAATGTCAGCCATTCGTATGTTATCCGCTTCCCCCCATATGACCTGTTGCCGGCCGAGTTTGAGGGTTAGCGGTCCTGTTCTGATGGTGAAGTAATATTCCCGGAGGTCGACATCACCGTCCATACCGGCGCCTCTGTGGGATGCGTCTCTATCCTCTGCCGTGTCGGGAAGGTTATCATCAATGTCCCAACTGCCTTCATAGTATCCTCGGGCAATGGTAAAAAATTCACAGTTTGGGCTGAACTTCACATTTGTTTCAATTTGGAGTGTGTTTCGAAAGGTTTGGATCTCTCCTTCTTTATATCCATTGATAATTCCGTCCTCAAGCCTTATGGAAGATAGGTTCTCTGCCCATCCCGTCACATAGACCGTGCCGTCTTCAGATTCCCAATAAGCAAGGGTCACCTGTCCCGATAGCATAACCAGCAAGCTTGCAAGTACTGAAATTGATAAGAACACATGTGCCTTTTTCATCATTGAAACCTCCTTTTCTCCTTAATGGTGATTTACATGGGTTGTGCATCATATTTATAAGAACCTTTTTTGAGATCGCTTTCTTGCACCGTCTGATACGAGTTGTTTTACGGTCGCTTCACCCAGTCCGGATGCCCCGCCGGTGACGACTGCGATTCGCTCCTCAATGTTCATTCTTTTCCTCCTGAGATATTATTTTCATTAACGTGCTGATTTATTTTTCTCCCGGCCGTGTTTACTTGCCGGTGTAGATCGGTTTTCTCTTTTCGAAAAAAGCGGTGATTCCTTCAACTTTATCGTTGGAAGCACACACCTTTCCAAATTCATCCCGTTCCATGGACAGACCTTCTTCCAACGGAACATCATAGGATTTGTTCAACAACCGCTTTATGGCCTTAATCGCTATGGGTCCGTTTTTTGAGATTTTTCGGGCCAAAGCGATACTGGCCTCCATCAGTTTTTCGCGAGGAACAACCTTATCTACTAAACCACAGTGCTCGGCCTCGGAAGCCGTTATGGGGGTTGCAGTTAACAATAGGTATTTTGCCATACCTTGGGTAACCAGCCTGGGAAGCCGCTGTGTTCCGCCGGCGCCGGGAAAAAGACCGAGGCTCGATTCGGGAAATCCGATGAGCGCATTTTCTGCCATGATACGAATATCGCATGCGAGGGCGATTTCACCGCCACCGCCCAACGCCGCGCCATTTATCGCACAGATGACCGGCAAGGGGCAGTCGGCAATTGCATCGGTCATTGCCTGGCCTTTGCGGGAGAAGGCTTTCCCCTCAATTTCCATGAGGTCCTTTACCTCCGTAATGTCGGCCCCGGCCACAAACGCCTTTCTACCCCCACCTGTGATTACGATGGCCCGCAAATCAGCATTATTCGGCAGGTTCTGAAAGGTTGCAATGAGCGCTTCCATAAGAAAGGTATTAAGCGAATTAACCGGGGGTCTATCAATTGTTACGACACATATGCCCCCGTCGAATGAAGT
>JAFDDL010000300.1 GCA_019310865.1 Deltaproteobacteria bacterium
CCAGATTGGCTGCCGCAAATGCGCAATAATGGCGGGCAATGGCCAGCAAATTGGGTTCCCATCCTTTTGGTACTTCACGAAACGGCTCAACGGCGGGGGTGTCCTCCGGTGCCGATGCCGCCTGTGGTTTTCCTGACATTCCGTCATCTCCCATTCATAAGGTTAAGTTGCATCAAGATGCTTTTTCCGGCATGTTTCGCTCGGTTCCCGCATCAATCATGGCCAGTATCTGTTCATCCCGGAAACTGTTGACCTGAAACGCCTTGGCCGGACAGACCCCGGCACAGATTCCGCAGCCCGTACACATCACTTCGTTGTGGCTGACCTTTCCGTCTTCGTCGATAAAGGGCGAGCCAAAGGGGCACAGGCGCACACAGGCCAGACAGGACATGCAAAGATCCCGGTTATGCTTTGAGATAATGCCCGATACGCTCAGTCGGTCATGGGAAAGCAGCACGCCTGCACGACCGGCCGCAGCCAAGGCTTGGCTGAGGGTTTCATCCAGATTCTTGGGCGCATGGGCCAAACCGGCCACATAGATGCCCTCGCTGGGAAAATCGACCGGACGAAGCTTGACATGGGCCTCTAAGAAATAACCATCCGGATTGACTGTCAGCTTGTATTCTCTGCTGATCTTCTCTGTGGTCGGATGGGGCCGAAGTCCGGTGGAAAGCACCACATAATCCGGGGTCAGCAAGAGGTCCCGATTCATGACATAATCAAATGCCGTCACCTGAACAAGACCGTCCGTCACGCTCACACCCGGTTTTCGGTCCACTTCATAGCGTATGAACAGTACCCCCAATTGTCTCGCTTTGGTGTAATAATCTTCTCTCAGACCATAGGTCCGAATATCCCGGTAGAGGATGGTAACGCTCGCATCCGGAGATTTTTCCTTGATGGCAATGGCGTTTTTAACGGCATCCTGGCAGCAGACCCGGGAGCAGTAATTGTTGGGCTCTTCCCGTGAGCCCACGCACTGGATCATGAGATAATGATCCCCTTTTGGATTTAAACCATCGGCGATTTGTTTTTCAAGATCCCACTGGGTGATAATCCGGTCGCTCTCCTTGTACCCGTATTCATCCGGTTCATACGCCACACCACCCGAAGCCACCACAATGGCGCCGTGAACGAACTGATCCCCGTTGGTTAAAATCGTCTTGAAATTGCCAACAAATCCGCTGGTTGCATCCACTTCTGCGCCCTTGTAAACAGAGACACGGGGATGGGCCTCGACCTGGGAGACCTTTTCTTTGACAAAGGACTGAACATCGCTGCCGTCCAAAGTTCGAAAAACCTGAGCAGCCAAGCCGCCCAGCTCTTTTTCACGCTCCACCAGGTGCACATCAAATCCCTGGTCGCCCAGAGAAATGGCCGTGGTCATGCCGGCCACGCCGCCGCCGATGACCAGGGCCGCCGGCGTAACTGGCACCGAATCGGTTTGAACCGGTTCCAGATGACGGGCCTTGGCCACGGTCATTTTCACAATATCCGTGGCTTTTTCCGTGGCGGCTTCATTCATGCCCATGTGGCACCAGGAGCATTGCTCTCGAATATCCGCCAGCTCAAACAGATACTTGTTCAGCCCGGCATCCCGAATCGTATCCTGGAACAGGGCCTCATGTGTCCGTGGCGTGCAGGAGGCCACGATGACCCGATTTAGCTTGTGCTCTCTGACCTGATCCTTGATTATGTCCTGGCCGTCAGGGGCACAGGCATACATGAGGTCATCCGAGTAGACGACATTTTCCTCATCGGCAATCTCTGCGGCCACCTTCTTTACATCGACGGTCCCCGCGATATTAATACCGCAATGGCAAACGAAAACCCCGACACGGGGATCCTGATCGCTGACATCCACCTCGGGGGGCAGTTCCGGGGTCGTGATTTCCGTTCCCCGCGCCTCTCCCAGAAGTGCCATACTTCGACCGGCAACGGCACTACCCTGGGCCACGGTTTCGGGAATATCCTTGGGCCCCTGAAAGGTACCGGTCACATAAATGCCCGGCCGACTGGTCTCCACCGGTGCAAATGAGCCGGATTTGGCAAACTTATGGGCATTGAGATCAATGCCGAAGGTTTGGGCAAATTCCATGACATCCTGATGGGGCTGGAATCCGATGGAAAGAATCACCATATCAAACACTTCATTGACCAGCGTTCCGTCTGTCCGGGAATAGCGTAAAATCAGGTTGCCACTGCCCGCCTCTTCGCGAATATCGGAAATCATGGCCCGGCGGTATACCACACCGAACTCATTCTTGGCTCGGTCCACATACTTGTCGAAATCCTTGCCAAATGCCCGCATTTCCATGTAAAAAATGGTGGGCTGTATGCTGCCGTCATGCTCCTTAGCGATCACTGCCTGCTTGGTGGCATACATGCAGCAAACCGAAGAGCACCAGGGGTTGGCATTCTTTTGATCCCGCGACCCAACACATTGAATCCAAGCGACCTTTCGGGGATGACGCTCATCGGAGGGGCGTTTGATTTCGCCCATGAAGGGACCGGAAGCCGATAGAATCCGCTCGAACTGGAGAGAGGTCACCACATTGGGCCAGCGCCCGAATCCAAGTTCACCCCGGACTTCGGGATTATAGCGTGCCAGACCCGGACTGAGGATAATGGCACCGACCTTCAGATCGTATTCTTGTTCAGTGTCATCCCAATTGATGGCACCGGTTTCGCAGAATTTTTCACAGGCCTTACAACGCCCCCGCTGAAAATATATGCAATTGTCCCTGTCAATGGCCCGCGTCAGGGGGACGGCTTGGGGCAGGATCGTATAGATGGCTTTGCGCTTGCTCAATCCCTGCTCGAACTGGCTCACCACCAGCTTGGGACATTTCTTTTCACACGCCCCGCAACCGGTACATTTTTCCGCATCCACATACCGGGGTTGCTGACGCACGGTCACAGAAAAATCTCCGGGTTTGCCGTCCACTGCCACCACATCGGACAGGGTATGCAAATCAATGTTGGGGTGCCGCCCCACCTCCACCATCTTGGGCGAAATCATGCACATGGAGCAATCGCCCGTGGGAAAAGTCTTGTCCAGCATGACCATGGTTCCGCCAATGGAAGAATCACGCTGGATCATATGGACCTCAAAACCGCCGTCCGCCAGATCAAGGGCCGCCTGCATCCCGCCGATGCCCGCACCTGCAATTAGAACAGATCCGCGTTTCTTGTCAGGGTTGTTATTGCTCATCTTGCACCCACTCCTTTAAGCGTGTCGTGCCGTCTATAAAATGCCGGTCGGTTTGAAGCGCCTCAAGGTCAATACCCAAAGCCACGCCCACCACTTCGGTGATGAAAAAAACCGGCAGACGATCTTCAATGCCGTTTTTTTCACAGAATGCGTCCTGATGAACATCCATATTCATCTGGCACATTGGACAGGTGACGACAAAACAATTGCCCCCCCGATCCAAGGCATCCTGCATAATCTTTCCCATCAGGTTTAAAGAAACTTCCGGATCATTGACCGCAGCAGATGCGCCGCAACATGCGGTTTTATAATTCCAATCAATGGCCTTAACACCCACGGCCTTGAGCACTTTTTCCATCCCCATGGGGTTTTCCACATCATCCGGCACCGGCACCGAATACGGGAATCGGGTCTGCATGCATCCGTAATAACACACCGGTTTGAGCCCTGTGAATTTATTGATCACCTTTTTTTCGAACTCCCCGGCCTCAATCCTCCCGATGAGCACTTCCAGGATGGATGACACTTTGACCCGGCCGGCCACAGGCGCCGAAAGCGCCTCGTTGATTTCCGCTTTCAGCATGGGGTCGTCTTCAAGCCGCTGCCGGGCAACCAGCGTTCTCGAATAACAGGCCGAACAGGGAATCACCAATTCGTTAAATCCTGCGGCCTCGGTAATCCCGATATTCCGGGCCGGCATGGCAATCGCCAGAAAGTCATCCACCTTTCCGGCAGATGTGGCGCCGCAGCAACTCCAGTCTTCGATCTCCCGGAGTTTCACCCCCAGCTCAGAAAATACCCGATGGCATTGCACATCATACAATGCAGAAGATTGTTTCAGCGTACATCCGGGATAGTAAGCGATTTCCATTATCTTCCTCTTTCTCTGCAATCCGTTATCGGGCCACAGGTCAACTGTTCACAGATGACGGTTCACGAAAATCGGATTGCCGTTAATGTTTAGCAGACAGCCGCCGCTGCTTTCCTTTTTTATAGAGAGCCTTGATCTCCTTGCGACCTTTGGCCTTCTGGAAACCCATATGTAATCTTTTGTGTTTGAACATGCCGATGCCAAGCCTTGCCTGCGCCTTTACCTCTTGAATAATGGCCCCGAAATTTAACGTTTTGGCTTCGCGAAGGGTTGTCTTCATCTCGTAAATGCCCATGAATTCCATCTCATTGACACGCCCCCAGCGCACACCCGATGAAACAAAGGCATCGTGAAAATTCGCTACCTTGGGCTGCAGCGGCGGCACTTTCTCTTCTTTGGCCATTTTTTTCAGCGTCTCGGTGATTCTGGCGGTCTGGATGTCATTGGGGCAACGGGTTCCGCAGGTGTAGCAGGACACACATTTCCAAATCAGTTCGTTGCTCAAGGCCTTTTCGCGGTCTCCCAGAACGATTGCACGGATCAGCAGGTTCGGGGTGAAACACGCCGTCTCATCCCCAACCGAGCACCCGGCCGCGCAGCGCCTGCACTGGTAGCAGGCTGTCAATGTCTGGCCTGATCGCTGCATTACTTCCTGAAGAAACGCCATGGTATGTTGGGGTTGGACTTCGAGTACAGGCTCTGTCATGTTTTCTCCTGTCATCCTGGTAGCCGGCGGTTTTATGTTAGCTAAGGATATATTTCACACTTTCGACAACTTGCTCTATGGAATCCGGACCTTTGGGAATGTAATCGTCGGCCTCCATGCTGATGCCGTCATAATGCGAATAGCGGGTGGAAGTGACATGATCGGCAACGGCCGTGAGCATTACAATGGCAATATCTGAACATTTTGGATTTTTTTTCAGCTCTGCGCACACGGCATATCCGTCTTTTTCCGGCATCATGACATCGAGTACAATACAGTCCGGGACATATTTCTCAATTTTTTGAATGGCTTCCACGCCGTTATAGGCTTCCGTCACCTCAAAATTTTCCTTTCTCAACCTTCTACAAATCAGAGCGGCCAGATCCATGTCATCATCCACAACCAGAACTTTTTTTGCATCTGGCATGACACCCTCCTTAATCTATTTCACATGAGTAGGGAATAGCAATTTATGTGCCGATATAGAATTTCTTTAGAAATGAAAATCTAAACCATAATATTTTCAAAGGGATACCGTTAAGACAGGATAAAATATGGC
>JAFDDL010000301.1 GCA_019310865.1 Deltaproteobacteria bacterium
AATAAGATGCGACCCCATTCAATAAGATGCGACCCCATTCAATAAGATGCGACCCCATTCAATAAGATGCGACCCCATTCAATAAGATGCGACCCCAATTCGATCCCATTTAATTGCTTGACCATTCGTTGAAGATTGTTTAACAGCAAGCGGTCGGCAAAGATATTATTTGTGAACATTGAAAAGGGGGTGTCATGAAGGCGTTGGTTAAATATGCAGCCGGCGAGGGAAACATGGAAATCCGGGATATACCGGAGCCCTCGCCCGGCGAAAAGGAAGTAAAAATAAAGGTGATGGCGGCCGGGATTTGTGGATCGGACAAACACATCTACCACGGTGATATTGCCATTCCCATGAATCCGCCATTTGTCGTTGGCCACGAATTATCAGGACTCGTTGCCGAGACGGGTCCAGGGGTCACCCAATGCGGCGTAGGTGATCGGGTCACGGCCGAAAACTCACATACCGTGTGCGGGCATTGCCGATACTGCCGCAGCGGTAACTACAACCTATGCCCGGATCGTCTTGCAACCGGATACGCCTTTGACGGCGCGTTTGCCGCCTATTGCGTGGTACCCGAGTCGCGGGTTCACAACCTTCCGGATAACGTCGATTTTCATACCGGCGCGCTCAGCGATCCGTCTGCATGCGTCTATCATGCCGTGCAGGAGTTAACGGGCGTGCGGGCGGGCGATGTCGTTCTGGTGACCGGCCCTGGCCCCATGGGCCTCTTTTCGGTTCAGTATGCAAAGGCCAACGGTGCTGTGGTGATTATCACCGGGACATCCGCGGACAAATCCCGGCTCGCCATGGCCCGGCAATTGGGCGCCGATCTCTCCATTACCGTCGATTCTGAGGATGTAGGCGAAAGAATTGCTTCGGTGACCGGGAGTCGGGAGGTTGACGTCTGCCTGGAATGCTCAGGAAATGCATCGGCAGCCCGAATGGGCCTCGAATTGTTGAGGAAACAGGGAAAATACACGCAGATCGGCATTTTTGGCAAGCCGGTGTCGATCGACCTGGATCTTCTGGTTTACAAGGAAATCCAGGCAACCGGGTCCTTCAGCCAGAAATATTCCGCCTGGAAGGAGGCGATCCGCCTGGCATCATTGGGGAAAATCAAGGTTAAACCTCTGATATCTCACGTTTTACCTTTGGATGCCTGGGAGGACGGTTTTCGGATGTTTGAATCCGGTGAGGCGGTTAAAGTTGTTTTTGACCCTTTATGAGCTCATCCAATGTCATGAACTTGGTTTTTAACCACCCGGCTATAATTGCTAAATTGTGCACGAGCACGAGAACGTGTACGTGTACGAAAGAGGACTTTCACATGCTTTTACATGGACATGATGAAATAGCAGTTGAAAAACTGGAAAAATGCCACAACGGTGTGGGTGCCTACGAGGTGCGCACCTTATTTGAAACTGAATTCGGCAGCGGCATGAAATATATCCGCGAATTGGTGCTGAACCCGGGCGCCACCATCGGGATTCACCCCCACGCCGGTGATGAGGAGATCTATTACGTGGTTTCCGGCCAAGGTGAAATGATCGTCGATGATGAAAAAAGATCGGTCAAACCCGGCGATGCAGTCCTGACCAAATCCGGAAGCCGGCACGGGCTGAACAATCCTACCGATAACGATCTGAAAATATTTGTGGTATGTGCCTCGGTTGATGACTGATGCGGTTTTTCCTTGCGAAGGCCGCATCAGATACGGTAGATCTGGCATGGGGTGTAAGGTTAGCGGCCTGAAAAACGACCAATGTCCAGAAGTGCCAGAAGTGGTTTCAAAGACGCTGCAGCCTTGTCCTGAATATAATTTAAGGTTTTAAAACCACTTATAGAGTGATCCTCTTGGATCATGACAGCCAAATATGGTGAAAGGAGTTATACCATGAATCGATTGCCAAAATACCTGTTTATCAGCCTCGTATTTGCAATGATGGCCTTTGTGACGGTCCATGCAGAAGACAAGGGTGAGCAGATAACCAAACATTGTTTGCCCCTTCAGAATATTGACCGCATCGAGGTGGTGGACAACCAGACAATCCTGTTCCACATGCGCGGAAAGGAGATCTGGAAGAGCAGCCTGCCCCATTATTGCGCGGGCCTGAAATTCGAAGGGGGAATCGCTTACAGCACGTCCATCAACCAATTATGTGACCTGGACATTGTTAAGGTGCTTCGTGTGGGAACACCCTGCCAGTTAGGGGCCTTCGAAAAATACGAGCCGGAAGCGGAAGAGGCAGCTGAAAACAAGCCCGAGTAAGGCAAGGGCGTGCCCGGAAAAGTGAAGCTTCGACCATTCAATCACATTATCTGCGTTCGGATAACCCCCATCAATCCCCTTGATCAATTCCCATTGGAACGGATTTCAGGTTTGGTGCGGAGCCGGCGGGTGTGCGCATCTCGAATTCGCTTCGCTCGTCGGACGGAACGGGTGCGCGCTGGAACATTCGCCAGACGGTATACAGGGCGATGAGACCGCAGGACAGGCCGGGAAACCAGAAAAAGGCGCTGGGACCCGTGAGCTTCATCAAGATTCCCACCAGGGCCGGACCGAATATGGCGCCGATTCCCACAAGAAGGACAACGGCGGCGTTTGCGGCCACCATTTGTGTTGCATCCAGATAGTCATTTATGTGGGCGGACAGCAACGCATGTATGGGCAGGCAGAAGCCGCCGAACAATACCGCCAGCGCCAGGAGCGTGTTGAATGTCGGTACCACTGCCAGTGCAGCGATACCACTGATGGTTGCGGCTACGGATATCAGACCGATGGCCAAACGCCGGTCCATACGATCGGATAAAACGCCGATGGGATACTGAAAGAGAATGCCCCCAAAGGAAAGGGCGGCGACAAAAATGGTCGCCTCTTTTGTCGTTAAGCCGGTTTCCAGCGCATAGACCGCCCCCATCCCGTAAATCACCCCCGCACAGCATTCCACCAAGGGAATACCGATCACGCCGAGGGGCGCCAGGCGAAACAGTTTCCGGAGGGAAATCTCGTTTGACGCTTCATGCAGGGGCGCGGCGGAGGCGCCCGAAAGGAGCAACGGCACGCGTACCAGGCTCATCAAGAGAGATGCCAGGATGAACAGTTCCGAGCTGGTCGGCTCTGCGATATTTAGCAAAAGTGGTCCCCCGCAGAAGGCGGCCAACAGCAAAACCGAATAGAATGCCATCAGTTTTGCGCGGTTGGCGTTGCTGGTCTGTTGGTGCAGCCAGCTTTCCACCACAATCCAGATAATGGAGATGGCCATACCGAACAGCAGTCGGACAAACCCCCACATCCAGGCATTGATATAGATCGGGTAAAGCAGGACCGCCGCTGAGCCAATGGACGCAAAGGCCCCGAATGTCCGAATGTGACCGACTCGCCGGATGATCCGGGGGCCGTTGACGGATCCGATGAGGTACCCGACAAAATAGGCCGCCATCACGATTCCGGTGGTTACCGTGTCAAAATTTTCATGTAAAGCCCGCACCCCCACAAGCGTGTGTTGAAAAATAACACACAGTCCCGTCAGGGCGGCGCCAAAAAAAAGTGGCCAGAATTTAAAGAAGTTTGGTTGCATGACGATCACTTTCCATTTAATTTGCCAGCCACCTCTATCAGAGATAGAGTCAAAAGAAAAGGGACCAAATGCAGTTTAATCCTTCATGGTTTTCATCGTGACTACGTATCGGGTTTATGGCATAAAATGGCGTCTAACCCAGCACGGAGAAGCTGCTCTCTTCGTTTATTTCTCTGAGGCGCGAATAAAATTTCATGCTCACATCGCGATTCATGTTTTCCAGGTGGAACACCACAGGATCCTGATCGTGATCTTTTCCGTTTTCACATTGTTCCACCAGTTCGGCCATCATCTTGCCGACCACAGGTGCATTTTTATACTGGTTTCCGGAAGTGCCCACTGCCATGTAAAAGCCCGGCAGGTCCGATTTGTCGTAAATGGGGATCCAATCGTCGGCGACATCATAAAGGTCAACCACGCCCTGAATCTGGTTGGGAAGTCTCAGGTCAGGGATCCTTTGACAGAGTCGGTAAGCCTGGGCCTTGGCCTGTTCGGTGAGGTTGCGATTGAAGACGTCCGGGTCTTCGATCCACTCTTTGGGATCGCATTCGGGGTCCTCGGTGCCTGAAAGAATGTGGTTGCCCACTTCCGGGCGCCAGTAGGCGCCCACATCACTGTCGGAACTCGGACACCCGATGGACTCATAATCGACACCTGGAGGGGCGGGCAGGTGGACCACTTCGTGGCGCAACGCCCGGGTCTTGATCTTCATGCCGCCTTCCACACCGGCAAGACGGTTTATGACAAAAGAATGGGGCCCGGCGGCATTGATCACGACCGGTGCCGCTACCACGCCGGCGTCCGCCAACTTTACACCACTGACACGGTTATCCGCTTTTAAAACATCGACGACTTCGGTGTTGTATTTAAATTCCGCACCGTGGGCTTGTGCCGCCACCTGCACATTGTGCACCGAGAGGACCGGGTCGGATATATAACCACCTTCGGGGTAATAGATAGCCCCGGCAAGGGGGTTTTCATTCTTTCTGCCAAAATCCGGGTCTTCCGGGCGGCGGGGAGGATAATAGCTGGTATCGTCCAGCATCGGAAAGCGCTCTTTGATCTTTTGAAAATCCCAATCCTCGTAACCGATTTCCAACTCGTCCAGTAATTGCCGGGTTTTCTTGAGGTTCTCATTGACTTGAGATTTAACAACCAGAACGCCTCGCCTGTTAAATTCGGCAAGACCTTTGGGGTCTTGAACCCCCAGGTAGTTGGCCCAATCATTCCAGTAAAGATAGCTCTCATAGGCGACAGCGGTGCCTTCAAGTGTGGAATAATGAACCCGGATGACAGCGCAGGTGTTTGCCGTTGATCCCAGGCCGGCACTTTCCAGCTTGTCGATATTGAGTGTTTTCCAACCCTTTTTGCTCATCTCAAAGGCAATGCCACAGCCGATGATACCCGAACCGATGATAATGGCGTCGTATTTCGTATTCATGTATGTCTCCTTTCATTTTCTGATGCCAGGTTGTATACCGAACTTTTTGAAAGATTGTCAATCTCTACGCTCGACTGGTGAAATTACCCGGTAACCCCCAAATTCGTATGTAAAAAATAGCATCAATATACTGATTTAAGAATCAATATATTGATGAAAAATGACACGCCTCCATAAATAAAATCCCACATCTTGCTGTTATTACAGTCATTTCATATTTGGCATCAGTTTTGCTTCACTATAAATGGTTTCAAGATATTAGATGAGGTTTTGAAACCGATTTAGTATTCTTTACGCAATACAGGAACTATTCGAAATTAATCAACC
>JAFDDL010000302.1 GCA_019310865.1 Deltaproteobacteria bacterium
GATGACCGTCATCCACCGCTCGGAAAGATCCGGTATCTCGGTTTCCGCAAATTCTTCCCGGCATCGATTGTAGATGTAGATGGCAAAGTCCACCCCAACGCCCACACCCACGGCCGCCACCGGCAGCGTGTTGATGGAAAGGCCGATTCCGTTGAGCGACATGTAGGCAAAGGCCACCAGGTTGCCCAGGATCAGTGGGGCGGTGAGCATGAGGCCCGCCACGATGGACCGGTAAAACAGCGCGCACAGCACCAGGATGGTTCCCAGTACCATCATATCGATGGTCGCATGGGTTCGCTTCATCTCCTCGTTGGTGGCCAGTTCCATGCCGACGGCCCCGCCGGCCAGGAGAAATTCACCGGCATCGATCTTCATGGGATGGGTTTTGAAAAACGCCTGGAGTTCATCGCGGATCCGCAGCAGGTTATCCGAGGTATGGTCGGTAAAATAGACGGTCATCTGGGTCATTCGCTGTTCGCGGTCAAAATAAAGTCGGAGGGTTGAAACTTGCAGGTTGGACCGGGCCTCCCCGAACAAAAGCCCGACATTATCTTCATAATACGGCAGTTCTTTATACAGGACGTCACCGTCACGCATCACCACGTTCATGCCGTTCATGATCCCGATAAACGAGTCGGACGTCTTGTAGATGTCCGACAGGGTGTTTTGCATGTGCCGGTCCAGGGCGGCAAAGGTCTTTAAAACAGCCGGATCATAAACGGCTTCGGGCTTGTTGCCCTTAAAATACACCACCAGATCATCCGAAGAGGCGCCGAAGGCCTGGTTGGCCTTGAGCACCGCCTGATTGAACGGATGGTCCATAAACAAAAGGCTCGTTCCGGGGCTCGGATCGCCGATTTTAAGCTTGCCGGTATGCACCGCACAGAAAATCAGCGCGACAGCGCACACGGCCATGACCACATATCTGCCGCCGGTGACCGAAAACCGGGCCGAACCGGTACAGATGCGATCCATGAGGCTCATTTTTCTACGGCCCTTGTGGTATTCATCACTGGCCTTGCCAAGGGGCATGAAACTGCACAGGACCGGTGTCAGCGGCCCGCAAAGCGCCACGGTGAACATCCAGAAACTCATGAAGATGGCCACCTGCTGCATGAGCGCAATCTTGACCAGGATCAGAATCAGAAATCCGGCGCCGTCGGTGGCCACGCCGGCCCAGTTCGGCATAATCATCCGGCGAATGGTTTCGTAACAGGCCGTCTGCTTATCACCGGTCTCTGCCAGTTCCAGTTCCTCCATGTAGCGGTGGGTCACCTGGACCGCGTGGCTGATCATGCGCGCGCCCACCAGAAACGCCAGAACGTACAAAAGCGGGCTGAAGTTAATCCCGGTCCAGCCGATGAACCCCAGTCCCATGGCCGTGCTGATCATGCCGAAGAGCACCGGGGCGGCCATGGCGCTGATATTTCGGAAAATCAGGAATATGATCAAGACGATAAACCCCGTGCTAACGGCCATCACAAAGATAATCTGCGGGCCGTAGCTGTAGATCCAGCCCATGAGCACCGGGAAACCAACGATCTCCACCCGGGTCTGCTCATCGGTATAGCGATCGGCCAGCTCGTTTAAAAGTGCAAACGCGCGCTGGTAGCCCACATCCCCCTTGAACTCGGTCTGAATCAACACCCCGTCACCACCCTCGGAAATGATCTCGCGAATACCCGAGTCGGAAAAAATATCGTACCGAAGCTGCGCGATCTCTGCGGCCTCTTTGGGAATCGTGGGATACATCAGCGACGTGTATGTGATCTCACCGGTTCCCGTCACCTTGGCCACCTGAGCCGAGCGGCTCCCGATGGAATAGGTCAACGCCCGGTAGGTCTCGTGCCAGCCGGACACCTCATTGTCGATCTCCTGTATTTTTTTAAGCGTTTCGGCATTGAAAATATCCCCGTTGCGTGTCCAGATCACAATCCCGGCCCACGATCCGCCGGTTCCGAACACGGTGGAAAACTCGTCGATAATCTGCAGAAACGGATGATCGTAAGGCAACAGATCCTCCAGGAGCACCTTGCCCTGTATCCTGAATATCCCCCCGGCAAAAACCAGGGTCACCAGCAGGGTCAACACCAGCACCCACGCTCTGTGGTGGGTGACAAACCAGCTGAAACGATCTATTTTCGATGTGGGGTTTTGATCAGCCATTTTTCGATCCATTTTCCTTTTCAAGCCGTTTTTGCCGACCGGCACAAAGTGACAAAATATACGCCGGTTTTCTAATAATAAATCCGATCCCACTTACCCGGAGAGCTGCTCAGGTAGATGGCGCCGGCCTCGCCCACTGCAACGAATTTGGATTCGGCTTTATGGACAAAGTTATACAGCCAGCCATAGTCCATGGACGGATCAAAATGTATTTTATGCCAGCTGCCGCCCCGGTCATCCGAATAGAGGTTTGCGCCGACCCCGCCGATCACCAGCGTGTCGTTTCCATCAAAGGCAATGGTGAAAAAGCGCGATTCTTTTCTGCCACCCACCGGGACACGTTGCCAGGTTTTGCCGGTATCCGCCGTCTGGATGACCATCCCGTCAGCGCCCACGGCAACGGCGCTTTTCGCGTCAAGGGCCACCACATCAAATAAAAACGTCTCGGCTTCAATCTCACCGGATTCCTCATTATAGCCAAAATGGCCGCCTTGTTTGACCCAGGTGTTGCCGCCATCGCTTGTGTGATAGATAAATCCGTATTCGCCCACGGTCCAGCCGTTGAGATCATCGCAAAAGGAGATGGCTTTGAGTTTGAACACCTCATCTGTGAACTGGACCTGCCAGGTAGCGCCGCCGTCTTGGGTGTGCAAAATTTGCGTGTATTCCGACACAATCCATCCTTTTTGCGGGGTAAGAAAAAACACATCCATGTGGTAAAACACCTCGGGGCTCTCCTGCTTGCCCCATGTTTTGCCGCCGTCGGTAGTGTGCAGGATGGTGCCGACATTGCCCACCGCCCATCCGTTTTGCGAATCGACAAAGAAAATGGCGCTGAGAGTCAGATCCGTGCCACTATTTTGCGCCTGCCAGGTTTTCCCGCCGTCGGTGGTGTGCCGAATGGTTCCCCAGCGACCGCAGGCCCAACCCTCGTTTTGCGTCGGAAAGGTAACCGAAAACAAATCATCATGGAGTTTCCACGTTTCTTGGGCCAACCCTATGCCGGGAAGGATCATCGTTACCATTAATAATGTAAATAGAATAGTTGTTTTTTTAAACATTATCAGATCCTTATATTAAAATACCTACGGTTGCCGCAATTTCAAAATGTGCTGATGCAAATTCGGTGGGAAAAACTCATTATGGAACCTTTTTAACACAATCAATTTTCGGTTTCATCCACCTTTGGGTGAACAAGGGGGTGACTTTTTAATTTTCTCTAATCGATTTCTTAACTTGGGCTCTCCCGGCAAGCATATACATAATCACGTAAACAATTGTTCGATACACCACTGCGGAACCTGGCGGTATACATATAAAAGAAAAGCCGTCCAGCCCTCTTTTACCAACTTCAAAGGCTATTCTGATAACTTCATAGTCGCTCATACCAATGGGCTCTGCCAGGTCTCCTAAAAGATCGCCCGGCGCGGGGCCTGCACCTCCCATCACATCCATATCGAAGTGCACGTAAACAGCTTTGGTTCCAGCATAAGCGTGGTGCAGTTCCTTGCAAAGCCCTTCGATTCCGAGCTCGCTTCGTATTCGCCACATTGGGTAGAAGTGGGTGCCTTTATCTAATAATTCCCTGACGATCTCCTTGCTCTCGAGCATGCCCCTCTCGCCGATCTCAACAAGATTTTTATGGAGCATATTATCATGAAACTCATACATTTTACGCTTCCAGCAATCACTTCCGGCAATTCTTGGATCCAATGTAAGTGAATCTATCAACTCACTATCCCAATGGACATCAAGGCTAATGACGCCGACATTTCCGTCGGTTCGCTCGGCGATCGGTTTAGCAATTGCGTACGACCCACATGGCGAATTTTGACCTATGACAATGGGAATTGCACCGGCATCAAGGACTTCGTTTACCTTTTTTTCCACTGCTGCCTGGGCTCTCAGAATATTTTCTACGGTCGGATTTTCATTGCTCTCAGGTGGTATATCAGCATCACCGAAATCAACAACTTTTAAAAACTCAAATATGTCAAGATCCAAATCCTGTAGGTAGCCTGAAGGATACCGGATCGATTGCTGTCGAACGCGTTTGGGGGCGGCAAGCCATTCACTTTTTTCAACACCGGCGTAATCTTTCCAGCTTGCAGCATACGGCGCACCGATAATGACCGCATCTGCGTTCTTAAGTTCCTCCGGGGTCGTGACCAGCGGTAACCCCATAAATGTCGGCATATCCGCCGCTATCATTGGAAAATTGCGCGACTTGACATAGTCGTTATTTCGAATTTCATCCCAATCGGGATATGTCATGATACCCTCCCTCGGAACATTGTCGTCACAACGGCTGCTTGTATGCCGATTAAGAACCGGATTTACGAATCACAACCGACTGTTTCCTCGACTCCCATGACCCCGTCCACGGAAGCTTTGAACGCCCGAAGCATCTCTTGCACATCGGCCTGGGTGTGGGCAGTCCCAAAGAACGCCAGGTGCATCCATGGCAGCAGGACGTTGTTCAGCCGAAAATGCAGCTGAAGCTCACCCAGCGCATCCTCGTCCTGGCCCGGGAGATCCCTGGGCACAATGGGCAGCTCGGCTTTTGCATGAATCTGAAATAATGAGCCAAATCCGGTCATACAAAAGGGATAGCCCTTGGACCGGCAGTGGTCGTTAAAACCATTGCGCAGAAGCTCTCCTTTGGCCACCATCTCGTCATAGACATGGCGATTCTCCTGTAGGTATTTCAGGGTGGCCGCGCCGGTGGCCAGGGTCAGGGGATTTCCAGCAAAGGTCCCGGCCGCGGAAAAGCCGTCATCGGTCGACTGGGCAACGGCAACGAGCTCTTTGGAGCACCCGATGGCACCGATGGGCAATCCGCCGCCGGCGATTTTCCCGTAGGTGGCGAGATCCGGTATCACACCGGTGAGCTCCTGGCAGCCGCCCAGGGCAACCCGGAACCCGGTGATCACTTCATCAAAATGAAGCAGCATGTCATGCTTTTTCGTCACATCCCGCAGCTTTTCCAGAAACGCCTTGTCAACGGGCAGCATGCCCCCGCCGAGAATCGGCTCGATGGCCACTCCTGCCAGCTCATGGGCATGCGCCTCGATCAGATCAAACGCGCTGTCGTTCAGGGGCAGCACGAGCATGGAATCCCGGGCGCCATCGGGGATCCCCGCAGAACCAGGCACCATATTGGGCCGG
>JAFDDL010000303.1 GCA_019310865.1 Deltaproteobacteria bacterium
ATGGAGAGCCGGTCCTGTCGTGTCTCTTACCGGCGGTTGAGTGCCAGGGCAGGGAAATTACGACCATCGAGGGTGTGGGGGATGCGGATACCATCACACCGGTTCAGGAGGCCTTTCTCGAGAAGGGGGCCGTTCAATGCGGGTTCTGCACACCGGGCATGGTGATTGCCACAACATCATTGTTAAACAGACATCCGAGTCCATCTGAAACGCAGATAAAAAAAGCCCTGGAGGGTCATCTTTGCAGATGCACGGGTTACAATAAAATTTTAGAGGCCGTAGAATCGGCGGTGGAAAAGATTTCAGGGGATTGAGAATAGGGAGTTTTTATCATGGCAAAGCTAGATTATGTCGGAAAAAGAGTTTTGAGAAAGGACGGGCCGGATAAGGTCACCGGGCGAGCTGCGTATACGGTAGATATAAATCTTCCCGGAATGCTTGTGGGTCGAATTTTGAGAAGCCCCCACCCCCATGCGAAAATCTTGAATATCGACACATCGCAGGCCTTGAAATTAAAAGGCGTCAAGGCAATCATTACATCCAAAGATACGCTCGGTATCAAACACGGATTTGTGGAAACACCCCGATATCCGGCCGACCAGTATCCATTGGCTGTCGATAGAGTCAGATTTGTGGGCGAAGAGGTGGCAGCTGTTGCCGCCACCGATCCCCATACGGCCGAGGAAGCGCTTGGCCTGATTCGAGTGGATTATGACGTCCTGCCCGCTGTCTTTGATCCGGAAGAAGCCATGCAACCGGGCGCCCCTGAGATTCACGCCTCACATCCAAAGGTAAAAGAAAATCTGGTCAACATTGGTGGTAAGACCGAAACGGCATGGGGAGATATAAACAGCGGTTTTGACCAGGCGGACTATATCCGTGAAGATCGATTTGACAGCCATCTGAGAACCCACGGATATTTAGAACCCCAGGTAACCGTGGCAAGCTATGAACCATCCGGCAAACTGAACGTGTGGACTTCTTCCATGGGGGTGTTCCTGAAACGGACCAAACTGGCCCGTACCCTTGGCTTGCCGCACGCTTCCGTACGAATTCATAAGACATATGTCGGCGGTGCCTTTGGGGGAAAGATCGATCTGTTTTCCCACGAGTTCTGTGCCGCATTGCTTTCGATGAAAAGCGGGAAACCGGTAAAAGTAGAGGCATCACGCGAAGAGGTTTTTATCGCTTATCGTCATGGCCAACCCCTGATTGTCGAGGTGAAAACGGGTGTAAAAAAAGACGGAACCATTGTGGCCCAACAGGTTCGAAATATCAATAATTGCGGCGCCTATCGGGGCAGCGGCGTTGTGGTTATTTTTCTGTCATGGGGCTTTACCATGCTGCCCTATCGACTTCCCAATTTTAAATATGAGGGATATGCCGTCTATACCAACAATCCCGTACGCGCACCCCAGCGCGGTCATGGCGCACCGCAGCTTCGGTTTGCCATTGAGTCACAACTCGATATGATTGCCGAAGAACTGGGAATGGATCCCATCGCGATCCGGCTAATAAATGCCCGTGAATCCGGCGAGGAGCTTCCCAACGGAGACAATCGTGAATCCGGCGAACAGCTTCCCAACGGAGACAATGTGCATCATTGCGGCCTGAAGGACTCGATTATTAAGGCGGCGGAACATACCCGGTTCGCTGAAAAATTCGGCCGATCCCGGAAGGGGGGCTCAGCAGCGGGTCATATCCGCCGAGGAATCGGTATCGGGGTCAGCGCCTATTTCGGCGGTTCGCTTATCTATCCCAACAGTTCATCGGTTCAAGTGAAAATGAATGAGGACGGCTCTGCGACCCTGCTCACCGGATCACTGGATATCGGACAGGGCTCAGAGACCATACTATGCCAGATTGTGGCCGAAGAGCTGAAAATACCGGTAGAGGAGATACAGATCATTGCGGCGGACACGGAAATCACACCGGTGGATATTGGCTCCTGGATCAGCGGGAATGCCTATGTTACCGGCAATGCAACCCGAATGGCGGCCACGGATGTTCGCAACAAACTACTGGATATCGCCGCCGAAGAGCTGGACGTCAAACATCAGGACCTTTGGGTTGAGAACCAGGGTGTCTATGTGGCCGGTTGCCCGGAAAAAAGACTGTCTTACCGGGATTTGATCGCTGCCAGCATTCAAAAGCGACGGGGGGATCCGGTCATCGGCCACGGGCACTGGCGCACCATGCGCGATGAGCCGTTTCATCCCAGTCTGGCAACCACCAAGGGCCGTTGGAGCGAAAACTATGCGTTTGACGCCCAGGTGGCGGAAGTGGCGGTGGACACGCAAACCGGTCAGGTCCGATTGCTTCGGGCGGTGACCGCCCACGACTGCGGCTTCCCCATTAATCCCCTTCTTGTTGAGGGCCAGATCGACGGTCAAGTTTCCATGGCATTGGGACATGCCTTTATGGAAGAGATCCTCATGGAAGAGGGCCGCACCCTGAATCCCAACTGGTTGGATTACCGGATGCCCACCATCCATGAAACGGCCGAATCAGAACATATCGATATCATCACGGAAAGCTATGAAGTGGGCCGACCCTATCGGACCAAGGAGGTGGGTGAGGGGTATGTGTCGGCTATTCTGGCCGCCATTGCCAACGCCGTCTATGATGCAACGGGCGTCAGGTTGCATTCCACACCATTTAGTCCGGAAAACATCCTTCGTGGTTTGGGGAAAATTGGATCGTGATGGAAATTAACGAGAATGTTCATACGTTGAACTGGAATTGGACCTCGATGGGGAACTAATCGGTACGATTGCGTTTTCATCGGCTGATGGGACCTGTCTTCTGAATATCATGCTCGGTTACTGGCACTGATCCCCCCCTTTTTCCATTGCTCTGTCAAACAAACAAAGTTGCCAGGAGCGTGACAAGGTAAAGGGCATGCCGGCCGTTATAAAAGATGAATGCCGACCTCATTCCCTTCTCAAAAAAAGATAAGTGATAAGCAAACTTCGGATTTTATTTTAACCCGGATCCGCCGGAAGTCGGTTCATCAAGGCAGCCGTCCCATGGTTTCGAGTCCGTCAGCCACATTTTTCATATCAAGCTCTTCCAGCTTTTGACGTGTGGGCCAACCCGTCTTGATATCCCATCCAGCCAATTGATAATAACGGTCTTTCAATGCCTCAAATTTTTCCCGATCGATATAGGCTTTGTAAACACGCATCTCTTCATTTCCTTCCACCCCATCCGATCCTCCGGAGTCCTGTACATCATCCCAAACCACATCGAAAAAATTATCCACGTAGGTATCGTATTCGCGGGTTCTGTTTTCAACCGTTATATTAATCGCCCGTCGCAGGTTCCATATCCGCTCTCCCGCCTTCCAGTAATCGTCCACACCAAAATCAACGCCGGTTGCAGCAGATAATACCTTACTCTGAAAAATTTTAATATCCATGTTCTTTTCAGGGTGGAAATAAGCATCAGGCAGTGATGCAAAATTGCATATGCAAAGTGAATTCCGTAGACTTTGCTGTGTCATTTCAAATTTGCTTTGAATTTCAATCCCTTCCCATTGTGCTTTTTCATCACCCCTTTCAGCATGGGCGTAAGTGGTGATACCGTATGGGACCTCAAAATGCTTTCCCAGAACTTCTGTGGGAATGGCAGAAACATTATCCCTGTTAAATGCCAGGTAACCATCGGTCGAGTCGCCGGAATCCCTGGTGTCAAGCGCAACATGAAGACAGAGCCCCAGCCAGCCGTAATAGTGCTGGGGATAGCCCCAGGCAGGATATTTAATATCAACGATTTTCTTGATCTCCTCACCATTTTCCAACACTTTGACCAGTTGATCCAAAGCACGATTGGTGCCTTGTGAAATCAAACTCTTTCCTGAAGCGATATCATATAGCAGCGCTTCCATGAATTTATCTTCGGTGGATGATCCTCCCAAAATATCTGGTAAATTCGGTAATCCGGCTTTCTGTTCCCAATCTTCGATGGTCATCAACCCTTGTTCCAGTGTCTCGCCGATAATCATAATGAGGTCAAGCAGTTCGAAATGATTAATTCCCAGCTTCTGGGCCAGGTAGTTTCCTTTCCAAACGGTTTTGGTTGCCGACTTTTCCGGATTAAAACCGCCATACCACCAGGATGCGCAAATGGCGGCACCGCTGCCGCCGCCGGGAACTTTATAAAATCCCATGCATTGATAGGGGCAACCATAGGGTCCGGCAAAATTGGTCCGGTATTTTGATACCATCTCCTTTTCCACCTCCCCACCGGTTAATGGAGATCGCCCCCATAACTGCGCCGCTCCTTTAGACCATGTGTCTTTGGCCTTACATAATTCAATCACCTTGAAAAGCTCATCCGGTTTCGCGATAGGAACAACGCCTGTTCCCTTGACGGCGATGGCCTTGAGATTTTTCGACCCCATGACCGCACCAAACCCTCCCTGGCCTGCAGTACTTCCGGACTCATTGGCAATAATACTGTTGGGAACACGGTTTTCACCTGCGGGTCCGATCGCCAGCGTCGATATTTTTGGATCTTTCTCAATGATGACTTTTTGCGTTTCGATCAAATCCAAACCCCATAGATGATCAGCATTTTTAATCTCAATTTGATCATCATTGATATCAATATAAACAGGCTTTGATGATTGGCCGGTAACCACAATGGCATCATACCCGGCATACTTCATGGCCGAGGGAAATGATCCGCCGAATCCGGAATAGGTAAACTGGGGCCTTGGGTAATTCTGGGCGCCGATACCGCAGATCTCTCCCCGGTTGAAAGGACCGGGAATGCCGGTCATGGGTCCCACTGAGATCATGACGGGATTTTCCGGATCGAACGCATCCTTTCCCGGGCATCCCATATCCCAGTAAATCTTGCTGCAAAGTCCCACGCCGCCGATAAATTTTTCGGGCTGGTATTGTCGCGTGGGGATTTTTTCAATCTCTCCTTGGGTCAGGTCTACCTTGAGAATCGTTCCGGCCCACCCGTATTGTTTTGTTTGCATCATTTCCGGCACTCCTTTTTTCAAAATCATCGCCATAACGAAACTCCGCCCGGAAGACTAAGGGTTGAGTGGTTGATGTGTTAAGTCTTCAAGACATACATGCTCAATGCGTGCCAAAATTTTTTTCTTATAATTAAAGTGAGTTATATCGAACGTTTTCGCTAAAAGTGATTATTCACGGTTGCAACCGGCTTATTTCCCGTTATAAAGCAAAATCGGGATATATCACGACTGCCAACCGGCCTTATCCCACGCCTTTCCGCGCATAAAAACCTGTTTGGATTGGGGAAAGAATATGGAACCTGTTGTTATTAGGCAAGTCATTTTTGTTATTCCTGTGGAAGTTAAAAGTGGCTTAGACCGTAATAAGGATATCATTTTGAGATTATTGCAATGGTGAATATGATTTGATATGTTGGTAAAACTGTTTTTTGAAAAGGTTGAGAATCCAAACGTTTCAACGCGTACCTTTCATATAATAAAGTAATCGACTATCATGACCGTACCAAAACTTAACAAGCTATTATCCATCATAGGCGGCAAATTGTCGGATAACCACGTATCGCACGCACTTATTGGCGCTATGGCAATGGCTTTATACGGCATACCTCGTTACACAGCCGATATTGACTTGATATCCGATGAGCGACATCGTGAAACCATTATGAAAGTGATGACCCAATTGGGGTATAACTGCCTCCAGGATGCTGAGAGCTTCGCTCAATTTGATTCGGAACTTGGTGTATACGGCAAGGTTGACTTTTTGTTTGTCCATACCAAAGAAGGTCGTGCTATTCTTGAACAAAAGGTTGTTATAAATGACGATGTTCTCGGAACCCTGCCCGTGGTTCAGCCAACCGATTATACTGTACTCAAACTAATGGCTATCGCCAACAATCCGGAGCGGATGGCCCACGATATCGCTGATATGGAAAGGTTATTTAAGGCGGCGGCTGCCGGTCTGCTCTTTTCACCATTTGAGTCGATAGATGTTGAACGTTTGAAAGCGTATGCCAAACGATTTGGTGTTTTGGAACAACTATCTCCATTACTGGCGCTGTTAGACACAAGGGGCGAAACGAAAAAATGAAACAAAGTCATCCAAAGCCAAACAAAGATCGCCGGACTTCCGACTGGCGAATGATTGTGGAGATGATTGATTCAGGAATGCAATTGGCCCATGATAAAGGGCCGCATCTTCTAGAAAGGGGTTGTAATTGCATCGTCTGCATCAACAAACGGAAACAAATCCTGGCCGGGCCATCAAGGCCATGGCGATACCGACTTTGATAAACGTTATAATTACAGCTCGCTAATACATACCGAATTTCCTTGTACTGTCGAGATAGGCCCGCATGTTTTCAGTGCAGTGGGGTGCATCTAAAAACGATCAGTCTTCAGATCACAAGAAACAGATCTGAAATGCTGACACACCGGTCAAAAAAACCTTCCCTAATGATGCTTTCCGGCAATGATCCGGCGTAGATTAAAACCGGTCTTACAGAAAAATTCCGTGGAATTTTAAGTTTTTGTATCTTATCCTGGACGTCCTGAATAACTTTTTTGTGTATTCGCTTGCGAAATCGGACCTCACAAACGTACAAGCTATGACGGGTCTGTATCAACCCCCCCAGGATTCCAGTTTCAGTTTTGGAAGCTCCGTTCGGACAACTCGAGACACAACTCCTCCTGATTATTTATTATTGCACGAATTCTAAATATCACCAAATGTTGAATTTTAAAGTTTTGTGATAAAACTCCTCGATGCAAAAAATACACAAATAGAAAAAATTATCTTTTTTGTGTATTATCACTTCCTTAATCTCTTAACACAAAAAATCGTATTTAGTATTTTCGTGTAAATTGATA
>JAFDDL010000304.1 GCA_019310865.1 Deltaproteobacteria bacterium
CGAGGCGCCTTCGAGAATAACGAGACCGCATTGAATGACCGTAGAGAAAAAGGGACTCGGAAAGGCGGCCTTTCCCAACTCTTCCATGATGATCAACAGGTCCATGAACGACGGATCATCAAACCCGCCGTATTCCTCCGGAAGATAGACCAGCGTCCATCCCAGTTCCGCCATTTTCGCCCACTTCTTCTGACTGTATCCTTCCTCACTCTCTTCGATTTCCTTTATAAATTCATAGGGGCATTCCTTTGTTAAAAATTCCGCCACAAACTGTCGATGGACGATTTGATCTGATGTGAACCCAAGATCCATTTTATTCTCCTTCCACTTAACGCGATTTCCGATGGTATATTTCGCTATTTATACCGCGGTAACCCCAAACCTACCCAGGCAATAAGGTTTCGCTGTATCTCGCTGGTGCCTGCCGCGATGTTGTTGCCGGGCGCGAACATATAATGGCTGAGCATGGTACCCAATGGGGCCCATTTCGAATCGAACACTTGGCCATACAGTCCCATGACCTCCGTGGCAAACGCCGCCATTCGTTGTCCCAGTTCAGTGGTGAAGACCTTGCCTTCCGACGGCAGGGTCGCGGCCATGGCAAGCCCCCCCTGTTCCTGGAGCCAGAGAATCTTTTGGGACAACGCGGTTCCCGCCTCCAGATCAGCGAACAGCCTGGCAATCTTCCGGCGGATGAAGGGATTTTCCGATAAAAATTTGCCGTCCCGCTTGGTTGTCTTTACATAATCGATGATTCGCTGAAGGGTGATTTTTCCGAAAACAAACCGTTCCAGTCCGGACCGTTCAAAGTTCATCGTCTGTCGGGTGAGTTCCCATCCGCCGTGCTCCGGCCCGATCCGGTCTCGTTCGTGCACCCTGACATCCTTGAAAAACACCTCGTTGTAAAAATGGGTATTTTCCATATACTTGATGGGGCGCACTTCAATGCCCGGGTCGTCCATAGTCAATACAAAAACCGAAAGTCCTTTGCTCCGCCGGGAGTCCGGATCGGTACGGGCAAGCAGAAACATTCGGTCCGCCCGATGGGCTACGGACGTCCAAATCTTCTGTCCATTGACGACATAGTGCTGCCCATCCTTTATGGCCATGGTCGTTAAAGACGCCAGATCGGATCCGGCATCCGGCTCGCTCCACCCCTGGCAATATTTGACCTCCCCCTTGGCGATGGGGGGGAGCAGTCGCTGTTTCTGCTCTTCCGTCCCCCCGATCAACAGGGTCGGCGCCAGCATGCCCAAGCCGGCGGTGTCCACCCCCGGCGCGTCATAAACCGCCCGGACCTCGTTGAATATGGCCTGGTCCATCATGGGTGCTTCGATCCCACCGTATTCTTTCGGCCAGGGCCGGGACAGGTAACCCTTCTCTCCCATCCTTTTGGCCATGTATCGGTAAAAGGCGGTTCCCTCGTCCGTGACAAACGCTCCTTCATGCCCGTCGATCGGTACACCGGGGGGAACGTTTTTCATCTCTTCTTCAAAAAAATATTCAAACTCCTTTTTCAAGGCCATCTGGTCTTCTGTTAGCCGGTAATCCATCAACTTACCTCCCGTAGGGTGTTACAAACAATGGTGATCTTAAACTTTCTCGACACGATTCCAATATACTTCCTTCAAATGACGTTTAATCAGTTTACCGGTGGGTGTTCGGGGAAGATTTTCCTTAAAATCGATGCTCACGGGAGATTTTATTTTGGAAAGGTTTTTTCGGCAAAAGGCGATCAATTCCGCTTCAAGTTCCGGGCCGGCATCGGCCATATTTTTCGGCTGAACAACCCCCTTGACTTCCTCCCCGAAATCGTCATTCGGGACCCCGAACACCGCCACATCTACCACCTTTGGGTGGGTAATGAGAACATTTTCCGCCTCCTGGGGGTAGATATTAACCCCGCCGGAGATAATCATGTCCGCCTTTCGATCCGTCAGATAGAGATAACCTTCCGCGTCCACAAAGCCGATATCCCCCATGGTCGTCGATCCCTTGGATGTCGTTGCCGCGGCCGTTTTTCCCGGATCGTTGTAGTATTCGAAGGTATTTCCGCCCGAAAAATAGATGGTGCCGACCGCTTCCGGCGGAAGCTCGTTTTCATCATCGTCGAGAATACGAATTTCGCCGATTACGGCACGACCCACCGACCCTCTGTGTTTGAGCCACTCGTCAGACGTAATCATGGTCGCCCCATTTCCTTCGGTCCCGCCGTAATATTCCGTGAATATGGGACCCCACCACGCAATCATCTGTTCTTTGACAGGGATCGCAATGGGCGCCGCCCCGTGAATCGCAACCGTCATGCTGGATACATCGTATCGGTTTCTTTCCGCCTCGGGCAGCTTGAGCATCCGCACAAACATGGTCGGCACCCACTGGGAATGGGTTACACCATTTTTTTCAATCAACGCCAGCGCCTCGACGGAATCGAAACGTTCCATAACGATAAGCGTTCCGCCATATCGATGAACCATCATGGCAAAACGCAAGGGAGCGGCATGGTACAGGGGGGCCGGTGAGAGATAGACCATGTCGGCGTTGTATTCAAAATAATCAAACAGCGCCAGCGTCGACGGGTCCATCTCTCCGACAGTGCCGTCATCGTCATCCAGGTCCCATGCCACGATCCCCTTGGGACGTCCGGTCGTACCGGAAGAGTAGAGCATGTCGGCCCCCTCTCTTTCATCCGGAACCGGTGTCTTCGGACACCGTTCCACCAGGTTTTCATAAGCGCTGTACCCCGCAATGGTACCATCTACCATGATCCGGTGCCGTACCTTGGGGATACGGTCGATTAACGATCCGGCGACATCGCCCATGGCATGGGATGTGAGCAACACTTTGGCGTTGCAATCGTCTACAATGTACCCGGCCTCATCGGCGGTAAGATGACGGCTGATTGTCGTGTAGTAAAGCCCGGCCCGTTGAGCGGCCCAGACGATCTCCAGAAACCGGACGTTGTTTTCCATAATAACGGCAATGTGGTCTCCGGTTGTCAGTCCGAATTTCCGGAAAAGATGGGCACAGCGATTGGCACGTTCCTCAAGTTGAGCGTAGGTGACCACCTCGCCGCTACCCGCCATGATATAAGCCGGTTTCTCGGGTGTTTTTTCTGCATAGGTTCTGGGAAAATACATTTATGTTGCCTCACAATTTTTCATCATATGCCGCCTGAGAAGGTTTGGGATTGGCGCCTGGTACCGCAAATTGTGGAACGGGCGGCTTGAGCAGGAGGGCACAGATAAATCCACCCAGCAGCACAAAACCCACCATGATGAATGCCAGGTCATAGCTGCCCGTTTTGTCCACGATATTACCGGCGACAAAGGGCACAATGGAGGTGCCGACCACGCCGATCGGCCCAAGAATCGCATTTATTTGGGGAAAAGATTCAGGGCCATAATAGTTGCCCTCCAAGGCCGGCAGCACCACATTGATGGTGCCGTAGCAAAACCCGAAAACAGATCCCGCGGCCATGAGGGACCACAGGCTGGGGGCTTTCCACAACCCGAGAAACATTAACAGCATCACAAACAATGCCGCACTGGTGATCCATCTGGGTTCGATGCGGTCACCCAGAGCCCCCATGGGCAGACCGGCGAGGCCGGAAAACAGGATGGTGACACTCATAACCGATGCCGCCTGCATCGATGTAAATCCGAGGTCTGTAAAGTGCATCACACCATGGGTGGTAACCAGTATCAATGCCTGCATATAACCGATGGTAACGAGTACCAGAAGCCAGATAACCGGTGTTTTAACAATCTCCTTTAAAGGCCAATCCACTGATGAGCGGTAGGTTTTTGGCGCAGTTGTCTTTTCTTCCGATGCTGATTTGATGTCAGCCGGATCGATACCGTCCGGAAACTGGCCGATATCCTCGGGTTTTTCAACCAGGAAAAAGGACACGATGAACGCAAGTGCACCGGCAGCCGCAACGGCAAACCACCCGGCTTGCCAGGCCCCGGTAATCCCGATAAGCCATGTGCAAAACGGTTGGGAGATAAACCCACCGACGGCAAGCGCCGTCGCCAGTATACCGATGACCGTCGCTCGCCTGATGTTGAACCAGAGCATGGCATTTGAAAAAACGGGGATAAAGCCACCGAATAGGAAGCCGAAAGGCACCATAATTCCCCAAATCAGCGTCCACATCCAGATTTCAGTGACAATCGTGCCCACCAGGATCATCGAAACCATGACGCCGATCAATCCGAACCGGATGGTCTTTTTATTGCCGAATCGATTTATGGACAAGGCCACCACGGGGCTCAGCGCCCCTATCATGATAATCATGATGGTCAGCGCCAGGGAAGCAGGGCCCCGATCCCACCCCAGCTCTTTTAACATGGATGGAAAGACGATGGTGTAGGAATACAGGCCAAAGCCGTTCATTCCGATGATAACGCACCACAATACCACGTTTTTCCAACCGTAAAATCCGGCTTTCTCGGGTTTTTCATCCATTTTGATACCCTCAGGTTTCCAGTCTAAATTGCATGTCATCCGACCGATGGATCACCGGCGCCGCTTCATCACCGGTGTCGCGGACATAAAAGTTAATCGTCAATGATCTTTCTTCCAAATCATAATAGCCGTGCCAAAGGCTTCGCACAAGGTCTTCCCCGACATATTGCCCTTCGCCGGCCGCTAATACGGCTGCGACACATTCAGCGTTTGCACGGATGAAATCCATGTCAAAAGGGGTCTTGTGGGCAGCGAATCTTTTTCTCAATGTCTCAAGACGTTCCACGGATTCCTGAACGATCTCATGATCCGAAACCGCGTGCTCCCGAAGCGGATGGTTGGTTACCGGTAGCGGTTTACCGCCACAGTCATGAAACCGCGGAAGGTTTCCCTGCATCAACCCCTCATAAACAAATCCGTTTCCGTGCCGATCACCGACAATATAATGCAGCGGCGCCCCTTCATAATGATGCATCGTCGTGAGCAATGCCCGTTTGGCCTCATCGACATCCTTGCAGGTTTCCAGTATGAAACGGGGGATTTGTAGGGCCATCAAACCGATGCCGGGACCCGAGTTCATGCTTCCGTCATAATTATAGCAACAGTTGGCGGGATACTCCGGGTCGAGTATCGGCAATCCCGTCTCTACGTCCATGAGCATGGCGACTGCCAATCCTTCCGAATTGATTCCATCCGTAGCGTAGCCGAGCAAATCATAGTTGCACATAAATAAGCATGGGTACCCCTCATCGGGATATACCTCCATCAGATAGGGCTCCCTGTTGGAATAGGGCTCTGTGCAAGCCGGAAGGTCGTAGTTGCGGCTCAGGATGGCGTGACCGGTTGCCGT
>JAFDDL010000305.1 GCA_019310865.1 Deltaproteobacteria bacterium
ATGACAGAAGTTGCTTTCGAATTCTCTGAAATATGGAATGCGATGCCTGATGTATTTCGCAACTCATATCATAAATTTTCAGGGGGAATGTTCTATCAGGAATCCGGTGGCGTCATACTTGAATTAATCAAAGTTGAGATTCCTACTCCACGTCCGATTCGCAAAGAAATCAGATATGGTGATATCGGCGTGAACAAAATTACCATTGCCGTTTCAGATATCACAGCATTTTACAAAGAATATCGGGATAAGGTGAATTTCTGTTCAGAACCCAAAACCTTAGAGCTTCCAGGATGGGGAGAACATAATTTTGTGCACGGAAAAGATCCTGAAAGTAATTACGTCGAGTTCATTTCCAGCCCGAAACTGCCAACAATGCATGTGTTTGGCGGTGGCTGTTGGGCTGGTTTGAGTGTTACCGATCTTAATAGATCGATGGAATTTTATCAATCTCTCGGATTTGATACTATCACGGTAAGCCCGCATGATCGTTTCACAGGATACATGAATGAAGCCTCTGGGTCAGAGGAAACAAAAGTTCGTTCTTGTCTCATGGCAAACAGCAATGGGTTGGGTCTGTTGGAGCTTTCTGAATTTCAACACCCAAGAGGCAGATCGATCCCTTTAAATTCGCGTTGGGGAGATTTTGGCTATCTTGAAATAAGCATTGAATGCGATGATATTCACGAAACTGCAGCCTTTTGCAGAAACAAGAAAATGGAATTTCTCCACAAACCGGCCCTTGCTTTCGAGGAAAAAAATGTGGAGATGTGGTTCATGTATGTTTATGACCCTGACGGCATTCCTGTAGAGATAATCGCTGCAATGCCCAAGTAAGCATTTAAAGGAAAATCTTTTATAAAATAGTATCATAAAATAAAGATCATATCGTTTATCTTGAGTTCTACGGGCATGACCGCCGCCCCGGTAGTTCAGAGCTTCAAAGAAGAAAAATTATATTGGTCGAACTCCGGATGATTGACAACCCAGTTCCACAGGGCCGGTACAAGTAAGACCGTTGTAAATCCTTTGAAGACCGAAACGCGATTTATCTTAAACTCAACCGGTGGTGTGGGTGGACATTACTTCAGCTTTCATTTCGGAAAATGTTTCCTTTGCCTTATTTAGCATCTGGGGCTGCAGCATCAAATCAACAGTCGTCATGGCCATAGCCTTAGCCCCGTCCAGCATTGCTTTATGACCCACATCTGAAATGGCCGCTTCTGAGGATTCAGGCGTGTGAAAGATTGCATCGGCCGGCATAATGGCAATCCATGGATGAATCGCGGGTACGATCTGGCTTACGGATCCCATATCCGTAGCAGCCAATTCCGAACCCGGATAGGGTTGAGACGGGTTCCATTCCTTTCTAATCGATCCCATGTTGGCGTTGAAGCAATCCGCCAACACTTTGTTCACATAAGTCGCTCTGTAGCGATTATTCCATTCGTGATGAAACACCATACGGGCACCTGTGGCTTCAGCGCCTGCTTTGAAACAGCCCTCTGTTTTGTTCACAATTTCCCGCAATTCCTTTTCACTTCGAGCTCCTAAAAGTATCTGGGCTTTTGTATGGTCAGGCACGTTAGCGATCCAATCCCCACCTTTTGTGATAATGATTGGGGTTATCGTTACCGGAAAAGTTAATTTAAATGCAGTATAACCAATAACCATGGCATCAAGCGCATTGATGCCTCTTTCAGGCTGTGAGGCATGCGCCGTTTTCCCAAAGTATTCAACCGTAATTAGATCGGTGATAACGAGCGTGTTATTGTATACATGGTCGGATACAAACGGGTGAATCATCATAGCCGCGTCGATATCGCCAAAGGCCCCTCGCTCCGCCATCAACTGCTTAGCGTTCCCTCCTTCCTCCGCTGGTGTCCCAAAGACCACAACGTTTCCGCCCAACTCTTCCATCACTTCGGCAAGAGCCACACCGGCACCAACTGCTGCCGTACCTATAAGGTTATGGCCACATCCATGTCCGACGTCCGGTACAGCATCATACTCCGCCATTATGCCAATCCCGAAGGCGGAAGAAGAGCCTACGGAGGCTTTAAATGCAGTTTCAAGCCCGTAAACACCGCGCTCAACAGTGAATCCATTTTTTTCGAGATAGTCCGCCAGCTTTTTACTGCTTTTAAATTCCTGAAATTTAATTTCAGGATGACTGTGTATGTAATGGCTGATATCAATCAGCTCCGTTCGCCTATTATCGATGCCGGAAATTACTTTCTCCTTGAGTCGATCTAACTTTCTATCAATTGCGTCATTTTCCATTAAACTCTCCATTGCCTCATTGATGATTTTATTATATTTTCAGCAGATCTGTTTGACTTAATTTAGCATTTCTAAATTGTATAATCAGAAATTCATGCAAATTCAAAATTAGTAAACTGCAGTAGTGTCATTTCCTTTAATCTTCACATGTCGCAAATCACACATTAGAAGTTCCGCAAGTCATAACGCTCGGTTCCGGTTCACATTTTATTTCGGGAAGATATAAATATAATATCTCAAACGGCAAAAGGGATTTCAATAGCTGGAATTAGCCATTTTTCATATTTTAGGATTATTCGGAATTTGCGTAGTTGGCTGTATCTTTCTGTAATCAAAAAACATTATGGCCTTCGGGATTAATAAGTAAAATTTGTTTCCACTTAACCGTATAAAATCAGACTTTTCCAGGGTGATATCGACACCAGAAAGATTGGGCTATTTCAGGACCACTATTAAATCTCATATTGATCTTTGATTTCAATTCGCACTCCGATATCACCCCACCATGACACTTTTTTTAATCCGGCTTTCTTTCTCTGTTTCATCCGTTTTGCAAGCTGCATTTTTATCCCAGACGATCACCATACAAAAAGGTCAATAGAAAATCTCCAGAGTCATGGAGACTCAGTTCACAGTTCTGACTGCTGAACATGCTTGTTCTAATTGTTGACAGGACGTATTGCCGGTTTTCAGGGTTTTGCAATTCACGGTAACAGGGGTGAATTTACATTCAAAGCCAAAACTGTCTGATAAGCGAAGCTCCTGCAGCTTTGGCTTGGGCATTCTGCCATATCCTATTGGAATTAAATCCAAAAGGGGCTTCTATGTCCACTGGCAATCGTATCTAAATTACCTGTTTACTAAATAACTATTTGCAATTTCAGCTAAAACATATTATCATCTTTGATCAACTACATAGATTTTAGGATAGCAGGAGTTATCCTTTGTCTGAAACAAAATATATGTGTTGGGATATATTTGTGTGTTATTCCCTAAGGTTGTGTCAAACATAGTTAAAATTGATCGAAGTTATGGATATTGTTGGTTGTTTGATGATGGAGGTTGTACCCACAAATGCAGGGATGAAAAGAGGGGATTGTTGTTCTTATAATAGTAGGGAATGAAACATTTGCCGGCCAAGGCGGTAGACTTATCGGATTGCGCAAAGGAGTATAGGAATATGCATTCCACTATTTCTAAAGGACAGGATTTCGAAACACTTTTTTTTGAAGCACAACGTGTTATTGATATCTGTAGCCTCGACGAATTCCGCAAAGAAGCTCTCAATTATTTAGGTCGTTCTTTGGATGCAAAAAGGGGATCATTTCTCATAATGGAAGGCCTCCATTCCAAGATTTATAAATACCGTGCGATCGGCCTGGGCATTGATGAAAAGTTCATCAATCTTTATAGAAGATACTATCACTATATCGATCCGTTCCAAAACAAGAAAAAAACCCACAACTTAAACGTTTTTACCACAGAGGACGTTACTACATTTCAATCTTTGTTAAAAACTGAATATTATAATGATTTTCTTAAACCGCAGTCTATCTATCATCAGCTTACTATTAAGTTACATGGAAACAAACAATTGTTAGGGGCTGTTTCACTTTGCCGACCAAAAGAGGAAAAAAAATTCTCAGAGCAGGAGAAGATCAAGGCGCAATATCTGGCTCCATTTATTTCAGTCTCCCTCATGAAGAATCTGGCAGTGAACAGGATGCATGTATATGATAATATAATTAATGCCACAGTTTCAGAGCACCCTAATCAGGGGATAATTGTCCTTGATGAAAATCTAACGACAGTCTATTATAATGAAAAAGCAGTCAGTTTACTAGAGAATGCTGAAATTAATATCTGTGATCCTGGAAAACCGTTGGCGGCATTTCCTAATAAGCTACAAATGATGTGTAAATATTATATGGATTGTGATCCGTCCAATGACAAGGATAAATTTTCCAGCCCTATGTTCCGAATTGATGGCGGGGCCAAGTGCAAACTAACCGTTTGTATTCGAAAATTCAATAATCTTCATCAGCAGTATCTTATGCTGTGCATTGAACCTGAAGAAAGTATCAGAACATTAAATCAAACTCTTTATGATATTGGCCTTACACCGCGTGAAGTGGAATTGTCCAACTTGCTGGTTAAGGGTCTGAAAAATGATGAGATCTCGGAAAAACTCTGCATCAGTAAATATACCGTTCAAAACCATTTGAAATCCATTTTTAAAAAGATGAGAGTAAAAAATCGATCAAGCTTGATCTATCGATTTATTCAGCTGACATCTTCCGATAGCGTTTATAAAAATTAATTTGATTGGACGCTTACCCCATTTCAACATGGTCCTCCGAAGACAGTTGACCGTTTCATAAACCTTTGACGATGGCCACCTTATCTTTTAGCCGCATGATGTACCTCGTTTAGATGCTTGCAATCTTTTTTACAGCGCCCGCTTTACCGCACGAACGATGCTGTCCTTATTCGGCAGGTAGATGTCTTCCAATGCGGCGCTGCCGGGAACCGGTACCATTGGCGCGGCCACACGCTGAACCGGTGCTTTGAGCAAAGAGAAATATTCACTGCTTGCCAGGGCGGCAATTTCGGCGCCCAAGCCTCCCCTGATCCTTCCTTCTTCCACGGTAACCAGCCGGCCTGTTTTTTCTAAAGATTCAAAAATCGTATCTATGTCCAACGGCACAATGGGTCGGGGATCGATCACTTCAACATCGATGCCGTCACCCGCCAATTCCTGGGCGGCATTCAATGCCTCATAGACCATGAATCCAAACGCAACCACGGTTACATCCTTTCCCGGTTTTCGAATCACCGCCTCACCAAAGGGGATCGTGTATTCCTCCTCCGGCACCTCGCCCTCGATGCCTCCGAATATGATTTTCTTGTGTTCAAAGAAAATCACCGGGTCATTGCTTCGTATGGCTGATTTAAGCAGCCCCTTGGCATCATAGGGCGTTGAGGGTTCCACGAGTATAAGACCC
>JAFDDL010000011.1 GCA_019310865.1 Deltaproteobacteria bacterium
ACACCAGTTTCGACAATCAGCCTTTCCATGCCTGAAAATCGGACTTTCCATGGCTCGCGAGACCCTTTACGAGCGGATCGACAAACGGGTGGGCGCCATGATTGAAACCGGTCTTGCCCGCGAGGTCCGAATGCTGCTGGACAAAGGCTACTCAGCGTCACTCAAATCGATGCAGTCCATCGGGTATCGACATATGGCCGGTTATCTGCTCAACCACCAGTCCTGGGGTGAGACAGTCAGAACCTTGAAACGCGATACCCGCCGGTATGCCAAGCGCCAAATGACCTGGTTTAAGACCGATGCGCAGATCCACTGGGCAGCCCCTTCCGAAACCGATACAATGGATGGCCTGATTGAAGCATTTTTGAATCGAACCTGATTGGATAAAACCATGGTAAACTGCACACCCCCTGAATCTCAATGCATCCTGCTCTTTCTTCGCGTACCGGAATTGGGAAAGGTCAAAACACGGCTTGCCGCCGATCTCGGTCCTGAGCATACCCTGTCACTTTATAAGCGGTTTGTAAGAGACACATTAGAAACGCTGCACAAGACAGGTTATCCGGTGATCCTCTGTGTACACCCAGCCGAAGGGGCCCAACAGGCCCGAAAATGGCTCGGCAGCGACTATGTCTTCCGGCCCCAGCGCGGAAAAGACCTGGGTGAAAAAATGGCTGAAGCGTTCCGTCATGCATTTTCCATAGGGTGCACCCATGCATTGCTTCTGGGAACCGATGTGCCGATGATCACACCGCCTGTTATCGATATGGGCTTTGAAAATCTGGCGTCCCGGGGGACGGTGATAGGGCCTTGTATCGACGGGGGGTACTATCTCATCGGCTTTCGCAACGATACGTTTTTACCGGCCATTTTCCCGGATATGCCCTGGGGGACAAGCCGAATACTTGAAATCACCCTGGATCGATTCCGTGATCATGGCCAGGTGGTACACCGGCTGCCCGTTCTTCAGGATATTGACGATTATCAAGATCTTCAAGCACTTTGGGCGGCTACGGGTGAGGCACGCACCACAGCCCACCGAACATTAAAGTTTTTAGACCGCATCATAAACTGAATCTGCAGAAAGGAGACGCACATGGAAAGATACTACAACCCTAAAGATTTGCCGAAATTCGACCAGATCGCCAACAATGCACCGGAATTGGGGCAAAAATTTTTCGAATATTATAACGCGGTATTTGAAGAAGGCGAGCTGACCGAACGGGAAAAAGCCCTCATCGCTCTGGCGGTTGCACACACCGTTCAATGCCCGTATTGCATCGATGCCTACACCCAGGCCTGTCTTGAAAAGGGATCCAACCTGGATGAGATGACCGAGGCGTTGCATGTGGCCGTTGCCATTCGCGGTGGCGCCTCGCTGGTGCACGGGCTGCAGATGCGCAACTGCGCCGAGAAAATATCCATGTAAGCCCTTATTAAAACGGGTCATCTATTTAAACCCGGTACACCGAATTTTAAATGCGCCTACCCTGAAGCGCCCGGGTTTTGGCCTTTACGGAAAATGTCACCCATGGTATGGTTCTCGTTCATTTTGCCGAGAGTTTAAGACCGAAAGGAAACGATCATGAGCGATAATAATATCAAAGTGTTTTCATTGAGTACCTGCAGCCACTGCAAATTGGTAAAAAAACTGCTGGGAGACTGCACCGTAAAATACGAGTTTGTGGACGTGGACCTGCTCAAGGGAGAAGAAAGAAAGGCGATCCTTGCTGACGTCAAGAAATTCAATCCGCGCTGCAGCTTCCCCACGATCATCATCGGTGAAAAGGTCATCGTCGGATTTAAGGAGGCAGCCATCAAGGAGGCGCTGGGACTGTAATGGACATTGAAACCCTGTATAACATGCTAAAAAAATCCCAGGAAGCCAAAGGATATTACTTCAATAAGGATCGGGCGCGCGTCGACGAGCTTCTGGAGGCGCTGCTGATCAACAAAGACCGCTACGGATATATGGGTTGTCCCTGCCGTCTCGTTTCCGGGGACCGGGATGCGGATAAAGACATCATCTGCCCCTGTGTCTATCGAGAGGCGGATGTAGAAGAATTCGGAAGCTGTTACTGCAACCTCTATGTATCGACGGACTGGAACGAGGAAAAAATCCCCCAAGCGTACGTCCCCGAACGCCGTCCCCCGGAAAAAATGGGCTTCTAAGTAGAAGTGGTTTTACAAATGCGAGAACGCCGCCACTGGGCATAAGATGAGGTTTTGAAGCCACTTCTAGCCGAAGTCGTCATAGGCAATCATCTCCGGATCCACTCCCAGATCATCGAGCATCTTCTTGACCGCATCGATCATGAGGGGGGGGCCGCATAGATAATATTCGATTTCAGTGGGATCCTCATGGGCGGACAGGTAGCCGTCCAGAAGGCATTGATGAATAAACCCGGTCATGCCCGTCCAATTGTCTTCCGGCTGGGGTTCGGACAGGGCCACATGATACGAAAAGTTATCGAACTGCCGGACCAATTCTACGAATTCTTCGTCGTAGAACATCTCCTTTTTTGACCGCGCCCCGTACCAGAAAGTCATCTTTCGAAAGGTCCCTTCGGTCTTGAGCTGCTGGAAGATGTGGCTGCGCATGGGCGCCATGCCCGCACCACCGCCCACAAAGCACATCTCGTGCTGGGTCTCTTTGATGAAAAAATCACCATAGGGACCACTTAAAACGACCTTCTGCCCAGGTTTCAGGTTAAAAACGTAGGACGATCCCACCCCCGGCAGAACGCCCGGCCCGGCCCCCGGTGGCGGGGTGGCGATCCGAATGGTGAACCGCAACAGCGACTCACTGGGGGAACTGGCCATGGAATAGGCACGAAAAATGGGATTTTCCGTCCGTGCCTTCAAATCCCAGAAACCGAACATGTCCCAGGCGTCCCGGTACGGGTCAATCACATTGAACTCCGAAAAGGCCGCCGAATAGGCGGGCACATCGATCTGAACATAGGCCCCGGACCGATAGTCGATGTGCTGACCGGGATCAAGCGCCAGCACCAGTTCCTTGATAAACGACGCCACATTGTCGTTGGAAACCACCGTGGCGTTGTATTTTGTGATATTAAAAATCTCGTCGGGAATGCGAATTCGCATATCCTCCCGGACCTTTAACTGGCACGCCAGGCGAATTTTTCCCAGCCGCTCGGAGCGACTCAGATGCGCAAGCTCCGTGGGCAGGATATCTCGTCCCCCCGATTCCACCTTGCATCGGCACATACCGCAGGTGCCGCTGCCGCCGCACGCCGACGGCAGCAGGATCTCATTTCCCACCAGGGCCGATAACAGGGTGGTTCCGCTTGGCACCTTGAGCGTTTTGTCTGCATCGTCATTGACGACAATTTCGCGGTCTCCCTTGAGGACCACCTTGGCCTCCACCAGCAGCAAAATCCCCACAAGGGTCATGATAACTGCCAGAAACACCGTAAGACTGACGAGAAAAATCACCGAACTCTCCCTCTATAACGTAATTCCCGAAAACAGCATGAAGGCCATGGCGATCAGACCGGTGACGATCATGTTCAGCCCAAATCCGTCGAGCCCCGCGGGTACATCGGCATATCGAAGTTTTTTACGAATGGCCGCCATGGAGACAATGGCCAGCATCCACCCGACACCGGAGCCGGTCCCAAACACCACCGTCTCCCAGAACAAATACTTTCGCTCCACCATGAACAGCGAGGTACCCAGTATGGCACAGTTAACCGTTATCAAAGGCAAAAACACACCCAGCGCCGCATACAGGGCGGGTGTATACCGATCGATCACCATCTCAACACCCTGAACCATGGCCGCGATGACCGCTATGAACAAGATCAGCTTTAAAAAGCTTAAGTCCACATCCGGCAACCCGATCCAAGCCAGCGCCCCGGGCGCCAGCAAATAGTGATACACCAGCCAGTTGACCGGTGTGGTAATGGTCAGCACAAACACGACGGCAACGCCCAGACCGAATGCGGTATCCAGGTTGTTGGACACGGCCAGAAAGGAGCACATTCCCAGGAAATAGGCCAGAAGGATATTGCCGACAAAAATGGAGTTCAGGGCGATGCTGACAAGATTTTCCATACGATGCCTAACGATTTATAATTGTATGTTGGAGCCAGACAAACAGGCCGATGATGATAAACGCCCCCGGCGCCAGAACCATCAACCCCATATTTTGATAACCCGCCTCGTAGGCCCACTGGGGCACCACCGAAAAGCCCAGGAGTTTTCCGGACCCGAGAAGCTCCCGGAAAAACGCAACACCGATGAGAACCGAGCTGTAACCCAGTCCGTTGGCAATGCCGTCCACAAAGGAGCGGACAGGCGGGTTGGCCAGCGCAAAGGTCTCGGCCCGGCCCAGAACGATGCAGTTGGTGATGATCAGCCCGACAAATACCGACAGCTGCTTGCTGATGTCGTATAAAAAGGCCCGAAGCAGTTCGTCGGCCATAATCACGAGGGTGGCGATGATCGACACTTCCACGATCATGCGAATATTTCTGGGGATTCGTTTTCTCAGCAAAGAGATGGTCAGATTGGAAAAGGCCACGACCAGCGTCAGGGCAATGCCCATGACGATGGCCGTATTGAGTTGAACGGTCACTGCCAGCGCGGAACAGATGCCGAGCGTCTGCTTGGAAATGGGATTGGACGCCCACAATGAATCGGCGATGGCTTTGAAGGTTTCCGATTGTGTGATCTTCATGAGCCCCCCCACTGCCCCTGTCCGTCGCCCGGTTTCTTTTCAGGTATTCGCCTGATCTGATTTTTTCTGAAGCGAATGGAAACCGGCTCATATTCAGCAAGGTTTCGCATCAAGCCTTCGGTGAGAAATTTCCCGGTCAGAGACGCCCCGCTGATGCCGTCCACGGTGTTGGTCAACTGGCCGGTGGCGCCCGGGTTGGCAACCGCACCCTTGGCAATGAATATGGAGACGAATTCACTATCCTGGTCGATAATCTTTTTACCCATGAAATTTTTCTGAAACCATGCCTTTTCGATTTCACCGCCAAGCCCGGGTGTCTCCTGATGGCTGTAAACTGTAAAGCCTTTGACGGTGGCGCCGTCCTTCTCGATGGCGAGATATCCAAGAATTTTCCCCCACAACCCCCTGGAGTTGATGGGAATAATGTACGATTCGATCTGTTCGTCGACAACATGAAGATAAATGGGTAGATCTGTTTCGCCGTGGGATCGGGACCAATTGATGTCACCGTCGGCATTCACCCACAGGCGTTTGATGTTCTGGTTGTAAAAGCGCGTGACCGCTTCCGGCGCCAGAGTTTTCCGGTCGTTGATGAGACCCACCGATTTGAGCACGTTCGCCTGCTTGTCAATCAGAATATTTTGCTGCTGGAATCGCGCGAGCCCCGTTGCAGCGGCCGTGAGCAACAAGCTGCAAACAACGCACAGAACAAAGGCAAACAGGATGGATTTCAGGCTGTCAGACATTGGGCACTCGCCTTTTTAACCGCTTGGCGACCACCAGATGATCCAACAGCGGCGCAAACAGATTCATGAACAAAATCGCCAGCATGACCCCTTCGGAAAACGCCGGGTTAAACACGCGGATGATCACTGTCAGGGCGCCGATTAAAAACCCGTATATCCATTTGGCGCCATTCATATCCGGTGCCGATACCGGATCGGTGGTCATGAATGCAATGCCGAATGCCGCACCGCCGAGCACCAGATGATAAACCGGATTGATGGACATAAACGGCACCGACTCCACGGCCAGCAGGTTGAGCAGAAAACCGGCCACCACAATGCCCATCACGGACCCCAGGATAATCCGGTAGCTGGCAATGCCCAGCACGATCAAGAACAGGGCACCCGCCAGACACAGGAGGGCCGATGTGGCGCCGATGCTTCCCGGGTATCGGCCCAGAAACAGGGTGGCAAAGGAGTACCCGGCGCTGGACAGCGTCGATACCACGCCATTGATGATGTCCCCCGTCGACACGGCCAGCGGTGTGGCCGCTGTCACCGCGTCCACCATCGTTTCTCCGGTTCCGGTCACAGCCGTCCAGACCGTATCCCCAGACATGCTGGCCGGGTAGGCGAAAAAGAGAAACGCCCGACCCGTCAAAGCCGGGTTTAAGAAATTGCGCCCCGTACCGCCGAAAATTTCCTTTCCAATCACGACTCCAAACGAGATGCCCAGGCCGGCCTGCCAGAGAGGCGTCGTGGGGGGCAGGGTGAGGGGAAAGAGCATGGCGGTGACAAAAACACCTTCGCTGATCGGGTGCTTGCGTTTAACGGCAAAGACGATCTCCCAGAAAAACCCGACCCCATATGAAACCAGCACCAGGGGCATGACGATAATAAGCCCCTTGAGAAACGCCGGCAGAAAATCATGGGGCAGTCCGGCCGCCTTAAGCGATTGATACCCGGCATTGTAACTTCCGAAAAACAGAAGCGGCAGCAGCGCCACGATAACCAGCATCATGTAACGTTTGACATCCAGGCTGTCGCGCACGTGGGGACCGGATTGGGTCACCGTATCCGGTGCGAAAAACACCGTCTCGATGGACTCGTAAAAGGCATAGAGATTCTGGTATTTTCCACCGGGCTCGAAATATTTCCGGGTGTTATCAAAAAACGATCGAATCGGGTTCATCATCAGGTTTGTTCCTTGTAATAGGCCGCCCTGGCTTCTGTCAGGGTTTCCACAAGGGGGAGCTTTGACGGGCAGACATAGGAGCACAAGCCGCATTGCACACAATCAAGCAGGCCATGGGCCAAGGCCTCGTCCACCTCGTCGATCAGAATGCTCTTATAGGCTAGCTGGGGCAGTATCTCAACAGGGCAGACCGCCGGGCAGTGGTTGCAGGCGATGCACGCCCGCAGACCGCCGTGGGTGTTGCAATCCATGGTCAGCGAATTGGTGCGAAGCGCCGAAAGAAACGCTCTGGAATAGCTCGGCTTTGCATATCCGGGGTCAAACAGGGCGAGAAACTCCCGATCCCGGCCTTCGGGCAGCAGATTCAAAGCGGTTTCATAAAACCCCATGTACCCATCCGACCCGGCGGCAAACCCAGTTAAAACCCCCCCGACCACGTAGCGGCAACCGGTTGCCGGTTCAACGCCTCGGACCAGGTCTGCCAGGGGAATCCCCATACGGGTTTCCACATGCATGGGCGCCTGCGCCATGGGACCGGCCACCACCATTGTTCGGTGGGTGGGGTATCTGCCGGTTTTCAACAATTGGGCCAGCAGCAGCACGTCCTGGCCATCGATGAACCAGGCGCGGTTTTCCGCGGGCGTCGATTTAGCATGATAGATGACCACACCGGGATCGACTGCCGGATAGGCGCCGCGAACCGTATGCGTCATATAATCCGACAGGAGCGGCAATTGTCTTTCAATATCGTCATGGGCAGCCACAACCAGCTGATTTTCGGACAACCGGCTCAGAATTTTCAGACCGAATGCAAAGAGATCTTCACGGCCATGAAGATACACATCCGCAGCGGGTAAAAAGGGCTCGCCGCTTCCCAGGGTGACGCAAATGGTAGGCGGAACGCTTCGGGGGGGCGCGTAATCGCGGTAAGGAAGCGCTCGTATCAGGGGCCACAGCCCACCGGCCAGAATCCGGTCCACCAGTTCGCTTCGATCCATGTCATCAAGCTGTGCTTCGGTCAGAGTTGCAAATAATTCGGGTCTTTCGGTCTTATCGAGGTCGATGACAATGCTTTGGATCACCCGGCGCGGCCCGAAATCAATCCGGGCAACCTTTCCGCTGCCCGGTGAAGCAAATTTGACATCCGGATTTCTTTTGTCCGCAAAAAGAACCGATCCCGTTCGAACCGAATCACCCACCGCCACGGCCAATCGGGGGCGTATGAAGGGTATCTGACAGGGGATAACGGCAACTTGTGCCGGATTTTGTATCGTTCGTATCTCCCGGGTCGGTGCGCCCGTCAACTTCAGATCATATCCGCGCTTTACTCGAATTGGCACCATCTATTCACCCTGATCCAGTTTGCTCACAACAAATTATTCGTTAACACCTTTCACAAGTCATTTCAAGGTCGCGCACGCAAACCTGCAGGTGATACGGCCCTCGTGTTTGTCGGATTTTTTATTTCAAGGTCGCGCACACAAACCTGCAGGGCAGCTGCATTTGGAATTTACACCTCTTTGAACCCAATTCAATTGTCACTTGACTTTTCAGCGTTGAAACTCCATTTTAAGCTATGAAATGACGCAATAATTTCACGACCAACCGCAACCAAAGGAGCCCTCATGGATAACGTAAAAGACATGCTAAATACCGGTTTGCGCGGTATTACCATTGCCAGTACCAAAGTCAGCGATGTACGGGGTGAAGAGGGGAAATTGATATACCGTGGATACCTGGTCCAGGACCTTGCGGCCAATGCCACCTTCGAAGAAGTTATATACCTGCTGCTGAACGAAAAGCTACCCGACAGCAACGCTATAAAACAATTCAAAGCCCAGCTGGCCGAGGTGCGCAACATACCCGAGACGGTGATTACGGCAATGAAGACCATCCCCAAAGACGCCATGCCCATGGACGTGCTCCAGGGGGGCATATCGTTGTTAGCGGCCCACGATCCGGACCTGCGAAACTTTACCCGCGAGGCCTCCCTGCGCACCGCCCTTCGCCTGATCGCCAAGGTCGCCACCCTGGTGGCCGTATGGCATCGTATCCGAAGCGGCAAAGAGCCTGTGGCGCCGGATAAAACCCTGGGCCACGCCGCCAATTTTCTATACATGTTGTTTGGGGAAAAACCCGATGCGGACGTGGCCCGATACATGGACGCCTGCCTGGTGCTGCATGCGGAACATTCTTTCAATGCCTCGACATTTGCAGGGCGTGAAGTCGCCTCAACCCGCGCACACATGTATGCCGCAACCGGCGCCGCGGTGGGGTCCCTTTCCGGTGAACTGCACGGCAGCGCCAATGTCCGCGTCATGGAGATGCTTCTTGAAATCGGATCCATGGACAATACCGAAGTCTATGTAAATAGGGTCCTCGAGGAAGGAAAGTTAATCATGGGCCTGGGGCACGCGGTCTACAAAACGGACGATCCGAGAAGTTTCATTCTCTCGCCCATGGCTGAGCAGATGGGGCAAAAAACCGGTGAGACAAAATGGTTTCAAATAGCCAAACGGCTTGAAGTGCTGGGCAAGGAGGCGTTTAAAAAGAAAAAGGGGCGTGATATCTTCGTAAATGTCGATTTTTACAGCGCGCCGCTGTATTATGCCATGGGGATTCCGGTTGATCTGTTTTCATCAATTTTCGCCGTGTCGCGTATTGCCGGATGGTGTACCCACCTGATCGAAGAGCAATTCGCTGAGGCGGCTCCCAAACCAATGCTCTATCGCCCCGAATCAGATTACATCGGCGATTATTGCGGTCCGGACGAGTGCACCTTTGTTCCCCAAGATGACAGATAAACAATCGGTAAATCAACGACCCGCAACCCATACAATGGATGGCGCAAATCGATGGAAAAAGTCAATCTCAGGATGACGCGGCAACGTCGGGTCATTTTGGAAGAGCTTCGAAAATTGCAGGCCCATCCAGGCGCAGATGAAGTTTATGAAATCGTCAGAAAGCGGCTTCCCCGAATCAGCTTAGGCACCGTATATCGAAATCTGGAAGTCTTATCGGAACTCGGAGAAATTCAGAAGCTGGAATTCGGGGGGACGCTCAAGCGATTTGACGCAGACCCGAGAGAACATTATCACATTCGCTGCAGCCTATGCGACCGCATTGACAATGCGCCCATGTCCACTTTGAAGGATATGGAAGCGCGTATATCATCAGAAACCGAATATCGGATCATCGGCCATCGCCTGGAGTTTTACGGCCTGTGCCCGGAATGCGCCGATCACATGGTCGCTCCGGGGCTAAAAAAACTCTCCCCCAACCCCTAAGCAACCGCCAACTCTTGTTTAAGCCATTTCTTTACAGCCCCTTCGATGGCGTAGACTCCCTTGTTGTAACCGATGGAATCCAGAAACGACTCCCGGATACCGTCCGGCAATTCAATCTCCGCCAGTTCAGTGGCCTCTTCAGAATTTCTGCGAATCAGATACACCAAGGGGGTCTCCTCCCAGGTATTGACCACAAAATAATAGGCTTCATCTTCCTTGCCGCGAATGACGTAATTGCCCCGAGCCCAATTATTACCCCACTCCAGGTAGAGCCGGACGGCTTCCTCCGGGGTCATCTCCCAATTGATATGGTTCATTAGATCTAGATCGTTACGGATATCCTCGAGTTTCAACATGCTGCCTCCTTAGGGTTCGCGCATAAAATGTGAAGTTATTTCCGGAGTCTTCGCTTTCCTGCGCGAGCCCTTAGCACCGTCAGTTTAAATTTCAGTGAACCGACACACCAAATCTAACATAATGCATGGGAATCCGACGTCAACATGGCAGGTTGAAGAAATTCGGTCACCGAATGTCTCATGAGACACACCTGTCTCAATAAGACAGTGAGACAAAGCGCGAAAATTAAATTTAACATAATTTTAATTGGTTACATGTGAATATCCGATTCTGACGCAAAAAATGGTCCTCAAATCCAATGGATTGTATCGTCTCACGCCGTCAATCGAATCTGCGTGGCAAACCAAATTTCAAAATATTTTCTTATAAATACAAATAGTTATAAAATATATGTGGGTTTTTCCAATCTTGGCATGTTATTTGTAATGAACTATCGCATGACACCGACACACCCATTTTCAATTGATTCATCACAATCGACTGATCAGGATCGGAATCTTTCGTGAGACCCTGTAGCGACAACATCGTTAAAACCCTGAAGCTGGTTGAAGACATGATCAAGCTGGCGGAGCAAGGGGACTCGGACCATGAAGATACCGGTTGCGGCATCATGTACGGCATTCTTCGCGACAGCGCATACAGGATTAAGCAACTCGCGGAAAAAGAACGAGAGATGCATAAAAAAAAGGGATGGTGGGAAAGCGAACCGACGCAAGCGGTTCCAAAAAATACTTAAAAACCATAACGATTGTCCATCCGGAAATCGGGAAGATTAGCCATTTATGGAAGGGCACTAACTAACACAGGAGGCAACTAAATTGACAAGCTTGAAAGGTACCCAGACGGAAAAGAACATTTTAACGGCATTTTGCGGCGAATCCCAGGCAAGAAACAAGTATACCTATTTTGCCAGTCAGGCGAAAAAAGAAGGGTTTGTCCAGATTTCAGACATTTTTACAGAAACAGCCAACCAGGAAAAAGAGCATGCCAAGCGGCTGTTCAAACTCCTTGAGGGAGGCGAGGCCCAGGTCACGGCCGCCTTTCCGGCCGGTGTTATCGGCACCACCCTGGAAAATCTGGCGGGAGCCGCCGCCGGCGAGAACTATGAGCATACCATCATGTACCCGGAATTCGCCGTAACTGCGCGCGAAGAAGGACTTGATGCCCCCGCGGCTATTTTCGAAGCCATCGCCGTAGCGGAAAAACAACATGAAAAACGCTACAATGACCTGGCCGCCAATATCAAGGCCGATCGGGTGTTTAAACGAGATGAACCGACGGTTTGGCGCTGCCGCAATTGCGGATATGTGCACGAAGGAACCGCTGCAATGGAAAGATGCCCGGCATGCGCGCATGAAAAAGCCCATTTTGAACTTCTGGGAGAAAACTACTAGCCCGGGAAAAGTCCCGGCTGATTTTCATGCAAGCAAAGTCAACCGTTCAATGGACAAAGGAGAAAAAAATGGCCCAGAAATTGGAAATTTACAAATGTGATGCGTGCGGAAATATCGTAGAAGTACTCCATGGCGGCGGCGGAGAGCTTGTCTGCTGCGGAGACCCCATGAAACCAATGGTGGAAAACACCGTCGATGCCGCAAAGGAAAAACACGTGCCGGTCATCGAAGCAGTTGAAGGCGGTGTAAAGGTCAGTGTCGGAAGTGTGGCACATCCCATGGAAGAAAAGCATCTCATCGAATGGATCGAAATCATTGCGGACGGCAAAGCCTACCGCCAGTTTCTGAACCCCGGAGATGCACCGGAGGCAACCTTCCAGGTCGAAGCAAGCGAAATTAGCGCACGTGAATATTGTAATCTTCACGGTTTGTGGAAAGCCTAAACGTGGTTTCACTTGATTCGGTTTCGGGGAATACATTTTCGCCCCGAAACCGAAGATGGGTTTTCACCCCCCCCTTGGGGCATAAACGCTAACTTAACACGCGCAGGGGTGGCATGGACAAACTTGTTTGTCCGTGCTACCCACAACTACCAACGTGAAAATCGCAAATCGTTAAGTTAGCGCATATGCCCCCCCTTGGGGTGCACGAACAGGAGTCAACGTCATGACAACATGGAAATGCGAAAAATGCGGATACAAGTTGGAGGCCGAGGCGCCACCGGAACAATGCCCGGTCTGCCATGCAAATTGCGAATTTATCGACGCATCCTGCTACACCCCTGACTGCGCCAGTGGGGAGCCGGATGGTCAAATCGGAAAGGATTCGGTATAACATGAGCAAGGTTTTGATAGTATATGCGACGCGAACGGGAGAAACCCGGAAAATCAGCGATTTGATTGCCGAAGGCATTCGTTTTTCGGGACTTGACGTCACCGTAACGAATGCCAATGACATAAAGAAAGATGCCGACCTGTCCGGTTTCGACGCCTATGTGTTTGGTTCTGCAACATATCACGGGGCCATGCTGCCGGCGATGAAAAAGCTGCTATTTCTGGCCGAGAAGGCAAATCTCGACGGGAAAATCGGCGGCGCATTTGGCGCATTCGGATGGAGCGGGGAGGCGCCGGATCGCATCTTCGATACCATGGGTCATATCTTTAAAATGGAGATGGTCAACGAACCGCTTCGGCTCAAATCAAGCTCCCTGGGCGGCGGTCTTCAGATGGCCCAGGATTACGGACGCGAAATTGCGAAAAAATTGAGCTGAGTTTCAGCCCATCATCACCCTTTTACGAAATAAGGAGGCGTTATGACGACAACACCCCAACACTGTCCCGGGTACACCAATTTTAGAAATCTGAAATCATTTTCATGCGCCTGTCCCAGCTGCGGTGAGGAAAAGGAAATTTTTTCCGATGAATTCGACCGGGAGCACCTGTGCGCCGGTTGTGGAAAACCCATCGACTTTACCCAATGCAAATTAACGGGTGAAGCCGGGGGAACTGCCCCTTGAAATTTAGAGTTGTTGCTTTCGCCATCAGTATATTGGCCCTGGCCGCTGTGCTCCACGCAAACGATGTCGCAAACAGGGGGGAAAAAGAACTCTCCCTGTGGGGCGGAAAGCGGGGAAATGTCCCCTTTCCGCACCATCTTCACCAGAATAACCTGGGAGACTGCAACACATGCCATGATCTGTTTCCCCAGGAATCCGGTGTTATCAAAGCTTTAAAAAAAGACGAAAAACTCAAGCCCAAGCAGGTGATGAACAAACTATGTGTCAAATGCCACCGGGAGCAAGCCAAGGCCGGAAACCCATCCGGGCCGCGCTCTTGCAACGCATGCCATATAAAAGACCTGCAACCCCCGGCATAGGAATCGATATACCATGAGAGTCCTTGGTTTACAGGGAAGTCCCCGGAAAAAAGGCAGCACCGCCCATCTGCTGGCCGCGTTCATGAAAGCGGCTGAAAAACGCGGCGCCATCACGCAAACCATTCCGGTCTGCCGGAAAAACATCCTTCCTTGCAGGGAGTTAACCGTTTGTGAAAAAAAAGGGCTTTGTCCCATAGACGATGACATGAAACCCGAGGTCTATTCCCAGCTTCGTTGGGCCGATGTCATCGTGGCGGCATCCCCGGTCTTTTTCTACAGTGTCACCGCGCAGCTAAAGGCCCTCATTGACCGCAGCCAGACCCTATGGGCCAGAAAATACCGTCTCAAACTCACGGATCCGGGCGCATCAACCCGCCTGGGCTGTTTGATCTCCGTCGGCGCAACCCGGGGGAAAAGCTTGTTTGAGGGTATCAATCTGACGGCCAAGTATTTTTACGATGCTGTGGATGCAAAATTCACCGAAAGCCTGACTTATCGGGGAATTGAAACTCCCAAGGATATGACCGATCACCCCACCGCCATGGCGGATATCGAACTGCTGGTGGAACGGCTTCTCAAGCCGTTTTCAGATCGGAAAAAGGTTCTCTTTGCCTGCCGGGAAAATGCATGCCGCAGCCAGATGGCAGGCGCCTTTGCCAGACACCTGGCCGGAGACCGCGTTCAGGTGCTTACCGGCGGCAGTCAGCCGGCCGGCCGGATCAATCCCCAGATGATCGCGGCCATGGCCGAAAAGGGCATCGATACGGAATTTATCAAGCCCCAGTCCATTGACCAGGCCCTGACCGAAGCCCAGCCCGAGATAATTGTCACCATGGGCTGTGATGAAGCCTGCCCGCTGGTTCCCGGCGCACGGTGCTTTGACTGGGCGTTTGCGGACCCGGCCGACCAGCCGATGGATGTGATGCGACGCATTCGCGATGAAATCGAAAAAAGAGTTGTCAATTTACTTGCGGAGATATAAAACAACCTGTAATCGTTTTACAATCCGTTAATAATCGGTATTATAGAAAACCTGTTAATCTTCAATGGAAAAGGAGGCACCAACATGGATAAATATGTATGCACCATCTGCGGCTATGTGTATGACCCGGAACAAGGCGATCCGGACAGCGGCGTGGCGCCGGGCACTTCGTTCGATGATGTTCCCGATGATTGGGAATGCCCGGTTTGCGGTGCAGGCAAAGAAGATTTTGAGGTGGATGCTTAAGCGCTGACACATCAGTGCCAAGCCAACTGATCAAGAAAATGCCCTTTTTGTCGGTATTCGTATCCGCCAGGCAAAAAGGGCGTTTCGTTGTATGTACAAACTGAATTTTGCACTAAGCTGAAGGAGTGATGATGAAACCGATTCAAATTGCGGAAGGGATCTACGATGTGGGGGTTATCGACTGGAATATCAGAGACTTTCACGGATATTCCACTCACCAGGGCACCACCTACAACGCCTTTCTGGTCGTGGATGAGAAAATTGCCCTCATCGACACGGTCAAGCGTGAATTTTCCAATCAATTGATTGAGAATATATCACAGATTATAGACCCTCGAAAAATCGACTATGTGATCAGCAACCACACCGAGATGGATCATTCCGGCGGTCTGCCCCGGATCATGCATCGGATCGGCGAGGACAAGCCCCTGATCTGCTCGAAAATGGGATTGAAAAATCTCTCGCGCCATTTTCCCCAAAAGTGGAATTACCGGGCCGTGGATAACGGCGAGACCTTGTCGCTGGGGAAAAAGACCCTGTCGTTCATGGAAACCCGGATGCTGCATTGGCCTGACAGCATGTTTACCTATGTAAAAGAAAACAAGCTCCTGTTTTCAAGCGACGCCTTCGGCCAGCACTGGGCGAGCTTCGATAAATTCGATGACCAGGTGGGTGATGCCATCATGCCCCACGCCCAGAAGTACTTCGCCAATATTCTGATGCTCTATGGACCCAAAATTTTAAAACTTATGGAGAAAATCGGCGAAATGGGGCTCGAACTCGACTTGATCTGCCCCGACCACGGACTGATCTGGCGCGACAACCCGCAAAAGATCATCGATGCCTATGCCCGATGGAGCCGCCAGGAGACAAGTAATAAGGCCATCGTGATCTACGACACCATGTGGCATAGTACCGAAGAGATGGCCAACGCCATCGCCGAAGGCATCCAGTCCACCGGTGCACAGGTATGCCCCATGCACTTGCGCAAATGGCATCGAAGCGATGTGATGACCGAACTGATCGACGCTGCGGCTTTGGTTGTGGGTTCACCGACGCTCAACAATGGTCTGTTTCCCACTGTGGCGGATATGCTGACCTACATGAAGGGGCTAAAACCGAAAAACAAAATTGCGGCGGCCTTCGGCTCCTATGGTTGGAGCGGCGAGGCAGTCAAACTGATCAACCAGGAGTTTTCGGCCATGAAACTGGAAGTAATCGATCCGGGCGTGCGCCTGCAATACCTCCCGGGCAAAGACGGTCTGGCAGCCTGCTATGCCCTGGGGGAAAAAATCGGGAATGCCATCAAGTGAAACATCCCGTGATCGAATTGAGCGACTGCATTCTCTGCGGGGTCTGTGAAGCGGTCTGCCCCGAGGTGTTTTTTCTGAACGGCGCCGGTTTCATAACCGTTGCGGATCTTGACCGCTACCCGGATCCGGAAGTGAATGAGGCCATCAAGAATTGCCCAACTGACTGTATCCACTGGGAAGAATGAACCCCGTTCGGGTGAATCTTCCCGGCGACATGCAGCTCCGGGCACCAAACCATGCGGAAACTAAAACAGCAAATCGCCGAACTGCTTTCCCGGAAAGACGTGGGGAAAGCCCTATTCGAACTGAAACAGCTGCCGGCCGCCCGCATTATCAATCCCCTGTTCTCATTTCTATATGCCGGCGACGATCTGATCAAATGGCGCGCCGTGTCCGCCATGGGCGCGGTGGTGTCACACCTGGCGGCAACCAACATGGAACCGGCACGCAACATCATGCGCCGGCTCTTGTGGAACATGAACGATGAATCCGGCGGAATCGGATGGGGATCGCCCGAGGCCATGGGCGACATTATGGCGGAATCGGCTCCCCTGGCCCGTGAGTATGCCTGCATCCTGGTCTCCTACATCGATCCCAATGCAAACTTCGTCGAACATGAGCCGCTTCAGCAAGGCGTGCTCTGGGGGATAGGAAGGCTTTCCCATGCGCGTCCCGAACAGCTTAGCGAATGCGCCCATCTACTTAATCCATTTTTAATATCCCCCATACCCGCCCATCGCGGACTGGCTGCCTGGGCCGCCGGTCCGCTCAAATCCGAAGACACCCGCCACGCGCTTGAAACCCTCATAGACGACCCGGCGACCCTGAGCGTTTACACGGATCGGAATCTCGAAACCCGAACCATAAAAAATCTGGCCCAAACCGCCCTTCTGCAGTTTGACTAATCGACAAACGCCGGCCATCATTTATGGTGTGATTCTGTGGATAATAAAACTTCTCGCACCTCCCGATAAAAAGCCAAATGATATTTTCTAATATATACCTTCCGAGGAAAGTTTATGCAGAGAGGCCTGTTTACTATATCAAAGATTGTTGGTATGTTTGTGGCCAAGGGGCCAATGATGGCTGAAAACTGATTTGGATTCACAATTATGAGGACAATTTGAATTTCGTATTTGATTTTGGCGGAGTCGTGTTCACATGGGAGCCGGAGGTGATCATCGCCAATAATTTCACCGAACCGGAAATTCAGGATCTGGTGCGGACTGAGATTTTCTCGCATATAGATTGGCTTGAACTAGATCGAGGGACCTTACCTCTTCAAGAGGCAATCTTACGGGCAGCAGACCGCACAGGGTTGACGGTTTCTACGGTTACTGAGCTCATGCATAAGATGCCGCTGACATTGGTGCCTATTCCGGAAACCATAGAGTTGTTATATCGCTTAAAGGCGCAGGGGCACAAACTGTATTATCTTTCTAATATGCATGTTGCCGCCATTGAACATCTTGAGCGAACCTATTCATTCTGGGACGTTTTCGAGGGAGGAATCATCTCATGTCGTGTACATTTGATTAAACCTGAATTACCAATCTATACCACTCTTCTGGAAACATACGGATTGAATGGATCGGAAACAGTGTTCATTGATGATACGGAGGTCAATTTGACAGCGGCAGCACAAGTTGGAATTCAGACCATCCATTTTGAAAATCCGAGTCAATGTGTGGAGCAGATGAAAGCGATAGACATCATGCTGTAGGAGATTATTTAAATATCATGTTGATCGATGCACATTCTCATATTGATAAGTATGTTGAGGAATTAGATCTCGCTCTTGAAGAGATACGTTCTAATAAGATTTTCACATTAGCTGTATCAATGGATGTTGCTTCCTATGAGAGAACCAAAGTAATCGCACAGGAGAGCGAATTTGTTGTTCCAACATTCGGAATTCACCCTTGGGAAGCTCCGAACTTCTCAGACGAATTGGGCTTTCTGGATTCTCAAATCGACGAAACGCCAATCATTGGCGAGATTGGATTAGATTTTCACTTTATCAAAGATTCCACACTCTACCCAAAGCAACGCTCAGTTTTTCAGTATTTCCTTGAAGCTGCAGCCAAGCAAGGAAAAATTGTAAATCTTCATACGAAGGGGGCGGAAAAGGAGGTGGTCGAAAAACTTGAGGAATTCCGAATTCCTCGCTCGATAGTTCACTGGTACTCTGGACCGATCACTCTTATTGAACGCTATCTTGCCGCCGGTACGTACTTCACCGTTGGGGTGGAATTGCTGTTTTCTGATAATATTCGATCGATTCTTGAGGCGATACCAAATGACAGACTTCTGACGGAAACAGACAACCCAGGCGGTTATCGATGGTTAACACAAAAAGTCGGAATGCCTTCAGTAATGCACAACATCATTGGTGAAATCGCTCGATGTAGAGGAATGACAGAGTCTGATGTGAAGTCATTAGTTGCCAAAAACTCTGAAACGTTGATGTCCACAAGCAAACCCATTATGAAGAAATGGGCAAGTATCAGCAAGGGTGATAAAACGGTCACATAGGCGAGTAGGCAATTGTTGTTTTCCCAATTCCAACATCCGTCAGCGCGACTGTTGTATATGGATTCAAACAATATATGTTTTTGGCAAGTTATGTTGCTAGTATTTTTATGTTGTGAGTATTTACTTCATTTTATTTTATTCTTCTCATATTATTCCCCAAAAAAAATAAAAAAATCCATCTACTTTCTCTAATTCCTTTAATTCCTTGACTTTGGTAGGTTTCCACTGTACATTGTAATAAATGAATAGTGATAAAGAAGTAAATTATCTTATTCTTATCTCTGATAGCTTTACAGCAGTGGCTATGAGAGTAAAGTGGCGGTGATATGCATGAATTCAGTGTCCCAAA
>JAFDDL010000306.1 GCA_019310865.1 Deltaproteobacteria bacterium
GCCTTGTGGTGTGTTGTATTCGTAATCCTGGTAATCGCCGCGCAGGATAAAATCAATGTTATCGGTAAACCTGAACTCGAGCACTCCCCGAACTGTATTCAACGAATTATCCTGGTCTGTCGGACCTGCGATGATATCGTAATGGCCTTCCCAGTGGCTTGAGCTCAGAACGATCCGCCCGTTGAGCTTATCCTTGCGGATCGGCCCGGCAACGGTGCCGTCAAACCGAAGTTTCTCAAAATTTCCTGCTTCGGCAGAGAGTTTGATCCTAAGTTCGTCAGTGGGAATCTTGGTAATGATGTTGATGGCCCCGCCCGTGTTGTTACGTCCATAAAGGGTCCCCTGGGGTCCCCGAAGCACTTCGATGCGTTCAACATCGACAAAATCGCTCATGGCGGCAAATCCGCGTTCCAAATAGACGCCGTCCATGTAGATCCCCACGTTCGGTTCCTGGAGATAAGAAGTGCTCGCGTTTCCGATACCACGAATGTAATAGATGTGCTTGCCGCCCTCCGACCAGATATCCGTATTGGGCGAAAATTGAGCAAGGTCCACCAGGTTGGAAACGCCCCGGGCTGTGAGTTGCTCGTCAGAGAGGGCGGTGACGGCCATGGGTGTAATCTGCAGCAAGGTAGCCCCTGTTTTGGTGGCGGTTATTACGGTATCCTCAAGGACATAGTCACCGGAAAATAATCTTTTCGAAGTGGATTCTTTAGATCTCTTGCCCGTTTTATCCTTCGATGAGGATTTAACTGCGTGCGCACCCTCTTCCGGAATTGATTTCGGTTTTTTAGGTTCAGCTGTTTGGATATCGGACGTAACATCGGGGGATTCTTGCTTCCTTTGTCCGCCTCTGCTGGTGATCGATATGGTATGATCACTGGTCCGCTCATATACCAGGCCGGTTCCCTCCAGCATTATTTTGAGGGCCTGCTCGGCCTGATATTGTCCGCTCACAGACCGGGTGATGACACCTTCAAAGCCTTCCGGATTATAAATCAGGCTGGTGCGCGATTGATCGACAAAGGCATCCAGTGCCGACGGGACCGCTTGTGCCGGAATATCAAATAAGAGGCTATTTTGTGCGTGCAAATGCGTATCTGGAAAAACGGATAGACACACCCATAAGAACAGGGCGGTGACAACCCCGTGAAATAAGCGACCAGAGTCTCTGATTCTGATCTTTTTGACCATGCAATCTCCCCCGAAAAAATACACTGAAAAAGATTATAACCGCAACCCGGTAAAATTAATATACCTTTTTTGGACTTATTTCGCACCAATACCCTTTTCAGCTTTGAGTGGCCCGGTCAAGGATTGATAACGGACATGGAAATATCTGAGTGATAATTATTGATATTTTAAACTGTTACATGCGGGTCATAAAACCATCGCCGTGTGACATGTGTTTTATGCCAGCGCTTCACCTAAGAAACAATTTACCAGATTGCTGTCAAGTGAGGGCCGCAGGTTGAAAGCTACCGACAAGCATAGGCATCCGGGTGGAGATGATCCTTTATCAAAATCAGAATTGAATACTGACCATAAAATCAGTGCCATTTATAAAAAATACCACCAGGCGTTGCAGGATTTCATTGAACGCCGGCTTCGCAGCAAAGAAGACGCGGAGGATTTGGCCCAGGAAGTTTCGATTTAGGCGTCAACGGGTGCGGCACGCCAACGTCCATGACTCTCTGGATGATTATGAAATCATGTCACCGGATGCGAATCCCGAACAGATCGTCCGGACAAAGGAAGGTATTGATATTTATAAAAATGTGTTAAATTCGCTGAATAAAAAAACAAAGCAGGCTTTTGTTCTCAATCGGTACAAGGGCCTGACTTACGAACAGATCGCCGTGGAGATGGAAATTTCCATCGGTATGGTCAGGAAACATATGTCACAAGCCCTGCGCCGGTTGCGTGATGGGTTCGAGAGCTATATATGAATACGGACATCGAAAATATTCAAAAACATATCAGAAAAAAAATCTCCCGCGAAGCCGAGGAGTGGTTCGTGAAGCTTCAATCCGGTCCCGTCACCAAACCGGACCTTGAAAGTTTGAACGTCTGGTTGAAACAAGACCCCGCCCACAAGAAGGAGATCGACCGGTGGTGCACCATATGGGAGGGGGCCGCTGCGTTGAAAAATGAGCCCGAAATCCAGGAAATTTTAGCACAGAGTCAGACGCCGGCCGCTGATTCCCCCGAAACGGTTCAAAAACAAAGACGGCATAAAACCCGTATGCCGGCCTTGAAATTTGCCATTGCGGCATCCGTAGTCCTGATCGTCGGGGGCATCTGGCTGAAACAGTTCGGCGCCATCGCGGAAAAAACCTACCGCACCGCCACCGGCATACAAAAATCAATCTACCTGGCGGACGGTTCAACGATCGAACTCGACACGGAAAGCGTTGTCACGACGAAATTTTCAAATGAGCTTCGAACCGTCAAACTATCTCAAGGTCGCGCCCTGTTTACCGTGGCACATGACCCGGAACGCGCCTTTGTGGTATCTTCCGGGAAAATCAAGATTCGTGCGCTGGGAACCGTATTTAACGTTTATAAGAAAAAGACCGGAACGGTTTCCATCGCCGTCACCGAAGGCCGAATAAAGGTCAGCCGGGTAAACGGCGCTCACCCCGGGGAAACGGCCCCGGGGATTGCCACCACTGAAAAGCAAAACGGGACCCTTAACAAGGAAACCGGCCCCAATGCCGATACCCAAAATCTATTGACCGAAAGAATCCTCGTTTCCGGCCAGAAACTAGTGGTTGATGAACAAGACGCGGTTTATGACATACAGCCGATTGATAAAGATCGCGTCAATACCTGGCGAGACGGCCGCCTCTATTTTCGGGCAAGACCGCTGAGCGAAGTGATCGAAGAGACCAACCGGTATATGGAAACCAAAATGGAAATCGCCGATCCGGACCTGGAAAACCTCAAGGTCAGCCTGAATTTCTTTGTCAGCCATCGAAACGATTTCCTGTCGACTCTGGAAAAAACCTTCCCCATCGTTTCCAGGACATCGCGAACCGGACGAATTCTACTGACAAAAAAAGAATAAGCGTTATTTGCGTTTAGCTTTGAATTTTTTACCGAGTTCCACGCCTTGGCCACCGGTTGCCCAAGGCTCCAATAGGAAGCGTCTGTATTTGTTAGCTTTTTGGGTTGTCTTTAGGTGTTTTTTTTACGCAGAAAGAACTTAACAACACCTACCAAACTTATTAATAACCAAAACAATTCAATGATAAACGCAGATAAATTAAACTTAAAGTAAAGAGAAAACAAAATTGCAGAAGCGCCTATCACATTTAGGAAGCTATATTTAATTGTTAGGTTATCGATTTTATTTAGCTGCAATAATAAATAGGTAATCAAGATTAAAAAAACTCCAATGTTACCGACTAAATCATACCATTGATAAGACATTTTTATTTTTGAGAAAGTGATTTTAAGACGTTTAATGCAATATCAGATTTACCGCATGGTACAAATATATGATCATGATAATAAGCAGCAATAACATTTGCACTTATACCTTTATTGGCAAGAGCCATTGATACAGCTGCAGTTAAGCCAACAGCTTCCAAACTAGAATGAACTTTCAATGTTATTTTTTTGAATACTGCATTAAATTGAAGCTTTGCTTTTAAAGCAGATTCTTTTTCTAACACTACAGTTAACCCCTCATCTTCTTTAAAGGTACAAATAGGGTCTAAAGAAGTGATATAATCAATATCAGATGACGGAATAGTACAAAAAACATACTCTCTACCGGATAAATGAGGATGCATATTTTTTAATAACGCATCTAACTCTATAATCCCATTCATTACCTTCTCCTTTTTTAAGCTAACGCCGCTATTTCTGCAGGCGCGGATTTTTGTGATCCGCTGAAATAGCGGCGTTAGCTGATTTTGCTCCCAACATAATCAATTACTTGGCTGGCAAAATCTTTATTGAAGACGTTTTCGTCGTTGGTGCGGTTAAAGCAATGTATGCCCAGCCAAACTCCTTGAAAGTACAATTCCAAACTTGGTTTGTAAGTTGGGTGAGACTCGATTACTCCCGAAAAACCCATAAATCCAGCTTCACGAGACCAAACTGTTACAACGGTCGGGCTCCAGTCTCCCTCAAGGCCAACATCATTTACTTATTTTTCAATTTTCGTTCAAGAAAGTCAAAAGCAGTGTTGAAAGTTTTTAACCAGGTGGAATGAAGCAAAAATTCATGAACTTCATCCGGGAAAATAAGTTGTTCGACATACACATTATTTTTTCTTAGAGCCTCTACAAGGGTTACAGCCTCGCTAAAAGGCACATTTCTGTCATCATCACCATGAATCACCAATACCGGTGATTTCCAGTCTTCTACATAAGCAATTGGAGATGAATCATAAGCTAATTTGGCAATTTTCGGAAATTTCAGCGGATTATAGTCGGGAATGAAGTTTCGTATTACAACATTCCAGTTGTGAACACCGTGTACATCAACACCCGCAGTAAAAAGATTTGATGCTTTCGCCAAACCCATTGCTGTTAAATATCCGCCATAAGAACCTCCCCACAATCCTATACGGTTTGTATCAACATCATTACGATTTTTTAAATAAAGACCGGCTCCAAGAATATCTTGAAACTCACTTGCTCCTTTTGCTCCAAAATTTAAAGCTTCTCTGAATTTCATGCCGTATCCTGTCCCGCTTCGATAATTCACTGACATAACAATATAACCGCGGTTTGTCAAATATTGATTGAAAGCATAAGTATTGTGATAATATTCTTTATGATGAAATCCAAGTAACATTTGTTGACGAGAACCACCGTGCAGAAAAATAACAGCAGGGTATTTTTTCCCTTCCTTTATATTTGACGGCAAAAAAAGTTGCCCGTGAATCTGCATTCCGTCAGTGGCAGTAACTATTATCTGTTCGGGCTTTACAAGTTTTGTCTCTGGAAATTCAGAATTATCAGGCTCCGATTTGAGCGATTTTATAGTTTTATTTTCAAGTATTGCAGGATATGCCGGACTTGTTGCTCCCGATGCCAATATAAACAATTTATTGTTTGAAGCGGAAAATTTTGGTGACCATTCTACACCGTCGCCACTGCTTAATTGCTCCGCTTTGCCGCCGGCAATATTAACTTTCCAAATATGCTGCCGGTCAATATCTCCTTGATTAGAAGAGTACAGAATGATTTTTTTATCATTAGACATACTTGCAAACTTAACTTCCGATTTACCCGCTGTAAGCGTCTTAATCGATGAACCGTCTGATTTTATAGAATACAGATGTATCCAGCCGCTTGCTTCCCAAGGGAAAACCAATCGGTCGTTTTCTGTCCAAAATAATTGACTATCAGCAGTAATTGATTGAAAAACACTACCGGTACCCTCAGTAGCTTTCCATATTTCCGTGGAAGTTCCGGTTTCGCTGTTGCCAACATGAATGCTCCACGGCGGGCCTGTTCTTTGAGGCATAAACAGCAATTTAATCGATTCGGAAGGGATTTTTATATGTGCTAATCGTTTACTGTCAGCAGCCCATACCGGATTTACATCATTATCTACACTCGGAGAGAGGTATGTCATTTTTTTTATTGTCGGATGATATACTCCGATAAAGGAATGGTCCCCTCTATGGCTTACGAAAGCGATTTTTGTGTCATCAGGTGACCATGTTAAGGACCCTGCACTTCCTCTATCTGTAAAAAATAATTCAGGACTTTTTTCGGTTGACAAATCAACTTTCCAAACTTGTCCTCTGTTAATAAATGCTAATATTTTACCGTTGTGTGACAGTGCCGGAGATGAACCTTCTGAAACTAATCTTAAGGAATTACTCTTGATATCTATTTTCAAAATTTCTTCGTTTTGGTTCAGACTGCCACCTTTTACAAAAAAAAGATACTTATTGTCAGGACTAAAAATCAAATCCCCGATATGTTGCCCGTCGTCTTTTGCAAACGATGTAATTTTTCTTGCAGCACCGGTATTGTCAATTATATAAATATTCTTTATGCCTTCTTTGTTCTCAACCCAAGCAACAAAATCTCCGGTAAAAGACGTAGTCAAATTTGAAGGGAAACCGGAACTCATAACCTGTTCTATCGTAAAATTGTTCTGAGCAAAAATTTCACCTGAAAGTGAAGCCCAGATTATAACTTGTAGTATGAATATTTTATATCCAAAAGGCTTAAATTGTTTCATAGCTAAATACCTATAATGAATTTATCTCTGATATAATTTACTTTATGAAAAAATGATTTTCATAAAACTCCCTAATTTGAGTGGTTACTTTGTTTGAACACGTCCCAAAAAATAGAATTTTCCTGATACTGCTGTCCTCACACAACTTGTAACACACACCCTAAAAAAAGTCATGCACCTCCGACAAAGCCGGCAGCGCCAACGCATGTAAATATTACACGGTCCCTATGAATTTGCACTAGTGCCCTTTTCAGCTTCGCACGGCCTGGTCTGGGGTTGATTGTGTATATGGAAATATCTGCGTGATAATTATTGATATTTTAAACTGTTACATGCTATGCTGCAAATTAAGTTAAATCGTCGGGTATATGATTTCGTTTCAATTACGTTAACTATATTAAGGGGAGGGTCATAAAACCATCGCTGTGTGACATGTGTTTTATGCCAGCGCTTCACCTAAGTAACAATTTACCA
>JAFDDL010000307.1 GCA_019310865.1 Deltaproteobacteria bacterium
GCGTCTGAAAAGAAAAAATTCCCTCGCGGATAAGGTGTACGGGTTCATAAGATACATTATCGGCCAAATCAGGATAATACTTAGGGCTCGCGCAAAAATAACTTCACATTTTATGCGTCGACGCATCCCACCTGGCGGCGTTACGAAAATACAGAATATCCTGATATTCTTTAATTTTCGTGCCTTGCCAGCTGGGCGCCTCAACACCTAAAATTGTGAATTAATTTTTACGCGAACCCTTAAGCGGCATTAAACTACATTCAGCAGCATACCGGCATTTCGTCCGCAGATATTGGCAATGTTCCCAGGCGTTAGGGAGGCCTTTTTCATTTCCTGAAAATAGCGTTTAGGCGCGATCAGCGGATAATCACTGCCAAACAGAATTTTTTCGGATCCCAGGATTTGCGTGGCCACTGAATAGATTGCGGGGTCATATAGATAGGGGGACGCGGCTGTGTCTACATAGACATTTTTAAATAGCGATTTGACCGACTTTTTCATCAAACAATAGAAAAAAGCCCCACCTCCCCAGTGGGCCAGAATGATTTTATTGTTTTGGAATCGCGAGACCAGGTCGAAAATTTGCTCGATTGTTAGAGGCGTTTTCCCGGGATAGACATGGCCCACCGGCTCATTGGTATGAATCAGGGTCGGCACACCCATGTCCCGGCACAGCGCCATAATCGGTTCAAGTCGCTCAATGCCGGTTTCATCGATACCCGACTCATAAAAGGCAAGCTCGCCAATACCCGCCAGCCCGGCTTCCAGACAACGCTTCGTCTCATCTGGTGCGGTTTTATGATATGGGTCCACACAGCAGAAACCGATGATTCTGGATGGAAACCGTCCAACGGCCTCCATGACATAATTGTTGTGCCGCCGAACGGTTTCAGGATTTTTCCAGGGGAAGCCAAAAACCACGGAGCGGTCAATACCATTTTCATCCATGGCGTCAATAAGGTCTCGGACCCCGATGAGTTTGGAGTGCTTTGGACGGTACAACAGTTCAAAAGCCGTTTCACCCTGGAAAAAATGCTCACGGTTTGCGCGAATGTTTTCGGGAAAGATATGTGTGTGAAAATCGATAATCATGGCTATAGCAGCAAATTAAGGTTCTTTCCGTGCAAGGTTGCATTATATCGGGTATTTTTATAAAAGTGGTCCATGATGTCAATGATTGAAAATAATAATATCAATTATATGAGCCCAACACCGATATGGACCGAGATAAGCGTAGACTTCGAATGAGGCGTTTTGAAACTGGCTCATATGCAAGCCGAGGGCGTTTTGACCGATAACATTGAACGTCATGTGGTACTGGTGGCACCGGATGTTCATTGGAATACCGGCAATATCGGCCGCACCTGCCTGGGCACGAACGCCTCGCTTCACCTGATTAAGCCACTGGGATTCTCTCTGGACAGCCGGCAGGTGAAACGGGCCGGACTCGATTATTGGTCCGATGTGAAACTGTCCGTCTGGGACGACTTCAAGGCCTTCTCCCGAGCGCTTTGCCCACTGCCGGAGCAGGTGTTTCTATACACAAAAACCGGGGGGAGTGCGTTTTGGAAGGTGCCGGATTCAAAACGGATGTTTTTAATTTTCGGTTCGGAATCCAAAGGGCTTCCCCGGCAAATTCGTGATGCCTACCGGGACAACACCTACCATATCCCGATTACCCGGCAGATCAGAAGCCTGAATCTATCCACAGCAGTCGGTATTGCATTGTATGAAACGCTTCGCACTGCCCGCCCCTTCCATGCGTATATGTGAAGGCTTTTGCGCTTATAGTTGCAATCAGGGCATTCTGTGTTAATAATCATAATAGTCACCCCAAATGCGTCGTATTATAGTCCTGAATGCCGGAGACAGTCGATTTTGAATCAACATTCCGATGACTTCCAAGAGGTGTCGCATACCGCCGATGTGGCATTTCGGATTCATGGATCCGATTTTCGCACCTTCTTGATTCATGCGGCCAGGGGGGTTACGCAACTGATGGGCACCGCCGGTCATGGGGCGGATGGTTCCATTGAGAAACGGGTTGAATTGACGGCCTTTGATCGTGAGAGCCTTCTCGTGGACTGGCTCAGTGAGATCCTGTATTGGGCGGAAACCGAACAGATACTGTTCCAGGAGTTTAATATTTTAAAGCTCACCGATTCGCAGTTGACGGCGGTGTTTCGGGGCCGCCGGCAGTCTCAATTGAACAGCGTTCCCAAGGCGGTAACCTACCACAATCTTGAAATTGTGCAAACGCCCGATGGCCTGCATGCGACCATTGTATTGGATGTATAAATGAAGGATTTTAAGGATATAAACCGGGTATCAGACTATCTTTTTGAGATACCCCGTCATCATAGAGCGGATATGCGGGTTCCGGCGCAATTTTATGCGACCGATGATCTGCTGACCCCTCTGATCAATGATAAGAGTCTTGACCAGCTTGTCAACACGACGACCTTGCCCGGTGTTGTGCAAAAGGCCCTGGCCATGCCGGATATTCATCAGGGATACGGTTTCCCCATTGGTGGTGTTGTGGCCACTTCCATGGCAGACGGTGTGATTTCACCGGGCGGTGTCGGGTACGACATCAACTGTGGCGTTCGATTATTGGGAACCCGCATGGTGCGCGATGAGGTGCTGCCCCATATCGACCCGCTTGTTTCCGCCGTTTATGCGGAAACGGGTATGCCACAGACCAGGATCTGGATCTAACCGAAGAAAATGGGTGCATTGTCGATGCGGACGCCGGGGCAGTCAGTTCGCGGGCAAAGGATCGAGGTCGAACTCAAATGGGAACTCTGGGCGCCGGTAATCATTTCATTGAAATAGACGTGGTGCAGCAGATATTCCATTCGACTGCAGCCCGACAGATGGGCTTGTTTGAAGGGCAGGTAGTGGTTCAGATTCATTGCGGCTCACGGGGCCTCGGACACCAGGTTTGTGGCGATTATGTTAAGCGGTTTCACCAATCGGTTCGCCGATATGGCATCCATCTGCCGGACCGGGAGCTCGTCTGCGCACCGACTGACAGTGCAGAGGGCCGTGAGTACATTGCCGCCATGAATTGCGCCGCAAATTATGCGTATGCCAATCGCCAGGTGTTGACCCATTTCATTCGCCGAAGCTTTGATCAGGTCCTGGCCGGCAAAGTTTCGCACCGGCGGATTTATCAGATTTACGACATTGCCCATAACATGGCCAAGATAGAGACCCACATTGTTTCAGGGAAATCGGTTAAGCTCTGTGTGCATCGAAAAGGTGCAACGCGTGCCTTTGGCCCAGGCTCAAAAGAAATTCCGGATGCTTATCGGGATATTGGTCAACCGGTTCTGGTCCCCGGATCCATGGGAACATCCAGTTGGGTTCTGGTGGGTACCCAGACGGCCATGCGCGAAACATTCGGATCATGCTGTCATGGCGCCGGTCGCTTGCTCAGCCGGAACCAGGCGAAAAAAAGGGTCCACGGTGCGGCACTTCGGGAAGAACTTGAGAACCGGGGCATTCATATTCGCCCCGGCAGTCTTTCCGGTCTTGCCGAAGAGGCGCCGGAGGCTTACAAGGATGTGGATCAGGTTGTGCAGGTCGTTCAGGGTGCCGGAATTGCCCAAAAGGTGGCTCGGTTGACTCCCATTGCCGTGATAAAAGGGTAGACAAGCAACCCAAAATACGGTAGCTGTTGTTACATCGCAATTTCGAACGGAAACCGGATCGTTGATATGGCATCGATCGCAATCGTATCGGGTGTATAGACGAGGACGCCATAAATTATGTTACCACAGCTTATCATTCTGATCGTTCTGATCGGTCTGTCGGCATTTTTTTCTTCATCTGAAACAGCCCTTTTTTCCATCAGCACAATCAAGGCAAGACACATTGCCAAGAGCGAAAGCCGGACGGACAGGCTCATCCATAAGATGAAAAAAAATCCGCACCGGCTCCTGACCACCATCCTCATCGGCAACAATCTGGTGAATGTGGCTGCCGCCTCATATGCAACGGCGGTCACCTTAACCATTTTTCCGAACAATGCCATTGGAATCTCCACCGGTGTGATGACATTTCTGATCCTGATTTTCGGAGAGATCATTCCCAAGTCGGTGGCCACGCGAAATAATATCATGTTGGCGCGAATGGTGATTCATCCGATCCACTGGCTGTCGATTCTTTTTCACCCGATCATTCTGTTTTTAAATTTCATTCCGAAAATGACCGGAAAAATCAAAAAAACACCCTCTGTCACGGAAGAGGAACTCAAGACATTTGTGGAGGTTGTGGAAGAAGAGGGTGAAATTCGAGAAGAGGAACGCGAGTTCATTCACAATATCATTGAGTTCGATGATACCAGTGCATCTGAAATCATGACACCCCGGGGCGATATGGCAGTAATTGAGGTGAACGAGCCCCTGGATGCCAGACAATTGCTTCAATCGGGATTTACACGATTTCCGGTCATAGACGGCAGCATGGATAACGTTATCGGCATCATCAATATCAAAGATTTGTTTATGCGACAGACGGACTCCACCGGATCGATCAGCCCGAAACAAATCATGATCAAGCCTTATTTTGTCCCCGAAAACAAAAAACTCGACTCGCTGCTGCGCCAGTTCAAAAAGCGAAAGCAGCATATGGCAATCGTTGTGGATGAACATGGCGGAGTCGACGGTCTGATTACAATGGAAGATGTTCTGGAAGAAATTGTCGGAGAAATTTCAGATGAAACCGACAAGGTCGAAACGCACATTACCCGGATGAAAAAAAATGAATGGATTGTTCTGGGCAAAACCGAAATCGAAGACGTAAACGAGACGGTTCAAATGGCCATCCCCGAATCAAAGGAATTCGACACGTTCTCCGGCTACGTGCTTGATCATATTGGACGGATACCCACTCTGAACGAAAAATTTTTTATAGAACCCTTCGAAATTGTGGTTAAAAAAATTGATGGAAACCGAATCCGGGAGTACATTGTCCGGCGTCGCTGACTAGTGCCCCATCCATAACTATAATCCCTTCCCTTTTGACTTAATCCGGATCATTCTTATTTTATTGATAAAAAGCAACATGTTCATAGTTCACCAGGAGGATATATGCGGTTTGACAAGTTTACCATCAAATCTCAGGAACTCATCTCAAACGCCCAAAATATCGCATCTCGGAAACAGCATCAGCAAATTGAACCGGAACATTTCCTGGCCGCCATGATTCAGGACAAGGAGGGGGTCGCTGTGGCGATTCTGGACAAACTTGGCATTGCCGTCAATCGGCTTGTCCAGGATGTTGAATCCGCTCTGGATCGGCTTGTCCGGGTTAGCGGCACCGCGGATGTGTTTATTTCCCAACGGAGCAAAACGGTTTTAAACGCCGCTTTTTCCCATGCTGAAAAGATGAAAGACGCCTATGTGAGTGTAGAGCATATTTTTCTCGCCATCCTGGAGGAAAAGGGCGGAAAGGCATCACAGATACTTGGAAGCCAAGCTGTAACGACGGAATCGGTACTGCAAGCACTTCAGGATCTTCGAGGATCCCAGCGAATTACCGATCCGAATCCAGAAGAAAAATACCAGGCTCTGGAAAAATTCAGCCGCGATCTGACCGACATGGCACGGCTGGGAAAGCTCGATCCGGTGATTGGTCGTGACGATGAAATTCGCCGAATTGTCCAGGTCCTTTCCCGACGAACCAAGAACAACCCGGTCCTCATTGGAGAGCCGGGTGTGGGAAAAACCGCCATTGTGGAAGGCCTTGCCCAGCGAATCGAGGCGGGTGACGTTTCCGAGACCTTGAAAAATCGGCGCGTGATGGCCCTGGATATGGGTGCGCTCATCGCCGGCGCGAAATACCGGGGAGAATTCGAAGACCGGCTCAAAGCAGTGCTCAAGGAGGTTGAGCAGGCCGAAGGCGATGTGGTCTTGTTCATCGACGAGCTTCACACACTGGTGGGCGCCGGTGCAGCGGAAGGCGCCATGGATGCTTCCAACATGCTCAAACCGGCTCTTGCGCGCGGCACCCTTAGATGCGTCGGCGCCACGACCTTGAACGAGTATCGAAAGTACATCGAAAAGGATGCTGCCCTGGAACGACGCTTTCAACCGGTGATGGTGACCGAACCGTCGGTGGTGGACACCATTTCTATTCTCCGGGGGCTCAAGGAAAAATATGAGATTCATCATGGGGTACGGATCAAAGATTCTGCCATTATCGCTGCCGCAAAGCTCTCCCAACGGTATATTACGGATCGGTTTCTGCCGGATAAGGCCATTGATCTGATTGATGAATGCGCATCGCGGTTGCGCATCGAGATCGACAGCATGCCGGTTGAGATCGACGACATTCAGCGGAAAATCCTGCAAGCGGAAATTGAACGCGAGGCATTAAAAAAAGAGTCGGACTCGGCGTCCCGGGATCGACTGGTTGAACTGGATGCGGACATTGCACACATGAGCACCGAAATGTCCCGCTTGAAGGAACACTGGCAAAATGAGAAAGCCTTCATTCAAACCATCCGGCAAATTAACCAGGAACATGAGCAGTTGAGCATGGCGGCCCAGCAGGCCGAACGCGATGGCGATTTGGCCCGTGTTGCCGAGATTCGATATGGAAGGCTCACCGAGTTGAAGCAGCGGCTGGCGGCGGCCAATGCGCACTTGAGCGAATTGCAAAAGGTGCAGAAAATGCTCAAAGAGGAGGTCGACGGAGAGGATATCGCTGAGGTCATCTCCCGTTGGACGGGCATCCCGGTTAGCAAGATGCTCGAAGGGGAAAAAGAAAAACTGGTTCATATGGAAGATCGCTTATCCCAGCGCGTTGTGGGTCAGGCGGATGCGATCAGCGCCGTATCCAATGCAGTGCGGCGGGCCAGATCCGGCCTTCAGGATCCCAACCGGCCAATCGGCTCCTTCATATTCATGGGACCCACCGGAGTGGGCAAGACCGAGTTGGCCAAGGCTCTGGCGGCTTTTTTATTTGACAGTGACCAGGCGATTGTCCGGGTGGACATGTCCGAATATATGGAAAAACACGCTGTTGCACGATTGATCGGCGCGCCTCCGGGGTATGTGGGATATGAAGAAGGCGGCTATCTGACCGAGGCGATTCGGCGACGTCCTTACGCGGTGGTTCTGTTTGATGAGATTGAAAAGGCCCACCCGGAAGTTTTTAACGTACTGCTTCAGATTCTGGACGACGGCAGGATGACCGATGGCCATGGCCGGACCGTGAATTTTACCAACGCGATGATCATTATGACATCCAATGTCGGTAGCCAGTTGATCCAGGAGCTCGGTGCGAATCGATGGCAGGAGATGGAGTCCCGGGTTCTCCAGGTGCTGCGGAGTCAATTCAAACCGGAGTTTTTAAATCGGATCGACGAGACGGTGATTTTTAAAAACCTCACGCCGGATCAGATCTTGCACATCGTGGGAATTCAGACAGCGCGGCTTGAACAACGACTGGCTGATAAAAAAATTACCTTTGAATTGAGCGAGGCGGCGGCCGAGTTTTTATCGCGTATGGGATACGATCCGGTTTACGGCGCCAGACCGCTTAAGCGGGCCATACAAAAATATGTGGAAAATCCGCTTTCTTTGGAAATTTTAAAGGGTAATATCGGCAGCGGAAGCCGGGTTCGCGCGGAGGTGTCGGGTGATGTGTTAACGTTTACGATAGACGCTTGAAGCTATACCATGCGGGTGTCGGATAAAAACGTCTGTACCAGCCTCTGGTTGTCGGCGTCGGTCATCTGGCCGGGCAGGCGCGCCATGGCGGTGCTCACTGCCATATCGATCATTT
>JAFDDL010000308.1 GCA_019310865.1 Deltaproteobacteria bacterium
CATCACACGGGGCTGTCAGCAGGAAAAAAACCAGAAAGAGGCCACATATAGATTTGTTATTAACCATACATGCTTTTAATACTTTCATTTTAATACGCTCCTGAGACTTCATACATAAGCCGGTACAGCCGGAATAGACGTGCTCTGTGCGAAGTGCTGAGTGCCGAGTGCTGAGTTTAATTGAGGCACTCTTTTAGCACTTAGCACTCAGAACTGAGCACTCATATTCGTTGTCTCGCAACTTATGCGCGCTTTCGGAGTCTGCGCTTATCTGCGTGGATGTATCTGATATGGGCTCTAAAGCATCCCGTACCTGACTGCACGCTAGAACTGGTACTTGACCTTAACGTATACGGCATCCTTGTTGTTAAACAACCGGCTATTTTCGCCATGGAAGAAATTGGCGCCGATTGTGTATTTCAAGTTCGAGGTTTGATTGTAGGTGATTCCCGGTTGGATAAAACTCGTCTCCCCTTCACTCTCATATTGCATGTAGAGATTCACAAGGAGTTTTGTATGCAAATACCACGTCTCCAGATAGAGATTCCAGTAATTGGCAACTTCCGATCCGTCGACACCAGCGACTTCAAACGCATTGGTATCCAGCACTTTTTCCTGTACAAACTCCGGTCCAACCATAATGCCATTCTTTGCGTTGATAAACGGTATTTTAATCCGCCAATCAAGGCCGACGCCCCATAACAGCTTGTCCTTTTCCAGGGTCATGTAGAAATCCGGAATATCAAAAATGCCGATGGTGCTATCGAAGAAATAAGCGGCTTCCAGACGAATCAGGGGGGCCACACCCCCTAAAAAGGCGACGGACACGGGGATTTCACGGGAGAAAGAACCGCCGATGAATCGCTCATCGTTATATCCGGCTTGATTCGGTGCAAAAATGTCATATTCAAATAAAAGAAATTCATCAACACCGGTTAAAACCGGATTGTTTTGGATTCCGTCCCAATACATCAGCTGGATGGTGCTTTCCCAGACATCCGCATAAACACGCACACCAAACTCCTGGCCGTCTTCCGGGTCATGGAAAGCGATCGGCTCCGGAAAATTGGGATCAAATCCTAAATTCGGTACCCATATACCCATGGTATGAGTGGAACTCTCAACTAACCCCTCGGTACCGCGAAACTCCCAGTCCGGATTGTAGATGAATTCAACGCCGATATTCATAATTATCTCATTTTCATAATCCAGAAAATAATCGGCCTTGATAAGGGTAATGGGCATGAACAGCAGCTCAAAATCACTTTCCGCATATCCTCTTCGAAGGTCTGCCGGCATGATCTGGCTGGTGACGGCAACGTTGTCCATCTCACCCCATTGAATGATCTGCTTGCCGAAGCGAAACCGAAAGTTTCCGGAAGCCCATGTGAGATGGGCTTCGTGCAGCAGGTCGTTCCACTCGTCCAGGATGTAGAGTGCATCCCGGGATTCATTGAATCCCTTATGCTTCCACTCGCTATCCCCACTTAAAATATCATACGCCCAGTCCACGTTGACCTTGCCGGATGCGTAAAAAAACAGGTTGTTGGTCACATCACAACGCAGCTCCAGCAGCAGCTTTGCAATCCCTTGCTGAAAGCCATCATATGTGTCCAGATGATCCCCTGAAATACCGAACTGTGCGCTCTGCTCAATATAGCCGGAAAACTTGACTGTTTTGTCTCCCACCGGAAAGTTAATTGTTGCCAGAGCTGATCCGGCAAACAGCAACACCGCCGATAGCACTGCCATTAGTATCATCCCATTGAATTTAAAAGAAACGCGTTTAACATCAATCCCGTCAGTCCTCATGGTCGTACCTCCTTTTTGGTTAAAAGATGGTCTTTCGCGTGCCAACCTGATTTCAAGCTCTCTCCAAGCCTGTTTTGGTTTTCAACACGCGGTCACCGGAATATGTCGTCAGGCGTATGGCCACTTTATTTGGCGCGCCTAAGCAGGCCCCTCAGGCTAACATGCTTCGCCGGCCAAGGCGCCGGGATCGAGTAAGAAAAGCTGATTTCGCTATGCCCGTCTATGTAGTCGCATGCGTATAACCACATTCCCAACCCACTGGTCATACCGAACTCGGGGTGCCAGGCCCACTCATAAGACTGGGATCGGTATTTGCGCCCCTTCTGGTCGAAATAATCGCCGTGTATGAGTATGAGTCTTTCCAAATCCGCGTATAGTATCCGCTTGCTATACACATAGTTTTTGTCCAGTTCCGTTACTTCGACAACGGCAATGGGTCGGCGTTCAAATTTTTGATTCCGTATGGCATACCCGTTTTTGGAATCAATCCACTCGCCACCATCCAGTGTTGCGGCAGGAAAAAGATATTCGCGTTCGGCAAGGATTTTAACGCTGACCGGATATATGTTGGGTGTCAGCTTCTTGCCAAAAATATCGAGATCGTCGTAGCAAATGCTCTGGCCTGATACGGCGTCCTGGGTGTCGGTGGCGCTCAATTTACGGATTCGCCGCATACTCGGCAAATACATGGATTGTTGACTATATGCGTCATTGCCTTTGAAGCTAATTGAATTAAATACAGATCCGGCAATATCTCGCGGCGCCTCATATATCATCAGTAAACCAATTATTTCATTACGCTTCTCAGACCGCTTGGACAGGAAACCGTATGGCTCAAAAAATATTCGTCCGCTCAGGCGCTGTAATTGCACATTTGTATGGGTAGTGCCGTCTATTTTCAGGTTCTTATTCCACCCCAGGGATTTATCATAAATGCTGGCGTTCAGACCATAATCGGTATAACGCGTTAGAAAATTGTATATGAGCTGCGATCCCTTGAATTTGCCTTCAGGCCGGGGGAACGGTATTCCGGATCCCCATGTTTCTTCAATCATATACCCCTGGTCATCCAGCTTTGCCTTTCCCATGTTTCGCTTACTCATTTCGGTCAGCGGTAATGACCAGTAATATTGACGAGGCGGCACAATTTCAAATTCCTCAAAAGCGCCCATGTGCGGCGGCCCCGCTTTCCGGATTCTATTGAGATGGGCGTCGGAAATGAGTTCCCGCAAAGCGGGATTCTGCTCAACATCTTTATACATGTATTTGCCCGGCTTGATCTCGGGTGAAATTTTACCCACCACATCCGGTGTGGCAAATCCGACCAACTCGCGCCAGGCCGACTTCATTTTCGCCTCATCAAAGGTAAGACGTTGGAGAATTTCTTTGGGGCACACCTGTTGGGGACCAAAATTTTTCTTGATTGGCCGCGGATCGTCCAGTACCTCTTTCTGTGCCAGTGCTTCTTCGAAACTCGGTAGGTAGCTATCCGGGTGGGGTAGCGCACCGGCAAACAGGGTTAACGGCATTGTCATCATTACCACAGCCAATCCGATCATGCATGTTGCGGTTTTAAAAAAATGTCTCATGGTTTCCTCCTGCTCTTGGGTAAAGGGGTTGATGGGATGGTACGATGTTTTTATGCTCAAATCGTGCCATTTTTTTTATTCTATTAAATCAATGGGTTTCGAGGCACCCATGCGAACAACAGGAAATTTCCAGTTTCAAATCCGCATATTTCCCGGTATGCTATCATTTCGTCATATTTCCTGTTTAAAATTTCTTTACTGTCAGCCAATTATAAATGAAGATACTCGGGATTCCGGATCAGCTCCATCAGCTTGGCCATGAATTTGCCGATAGGCGCCCCGTCCAGAATGCGGTGATCCCATGTGACGCTCGTGGTCATGACCGGCCGCACCACCACCTGGCCGTCTATGGCCACCGGTTTTTCAAAGATGCCGCCGGGCTGAAGCAACATGGCCTGGGGCTGGTTCAAGATCGGAGTCGAAACGCCCCATCCGGTTACCAACATACCTGTATTGGAGATCGTGATGGTGCCGCCGGAAAGATCCTCCGGTAACAGTTCGCCGCTTCGCGCCCGCCGCCCCAGGTCCTTTACACCCCGGCTGATTTCGACGAGGCTTTTTTTCTCGCAGTTCCTCAGCACCGGTACGATCAACCCGCTTTCATATTCCCCCATTTCCAGGGCCACTGCGATACTCACATTGATATCTTCCCAGATCTTTATTTCATCACCGATGAGGGTGGAATTGACCATGGGGACATGCTGAACGGCCTTGACCATGGCCAGGATAAGCAGATCCGTGTAGCTGATGCGGACACCGGCTTCATCTTCTTTCGTTAAAAGCGACTTTCTCAGCTTGATCATTTCGGTCATGTCCACTTCGGCCATGGAGCTGAGCTGGGCTGATACGGCCAGGCTGCGGATCATGTGCTCTCCAATGGCTTTTCGCATACCCCTCACCGGCACTGTAGCCTTGACGCGTTTCCCGTCCACCACGTCTCCGGACCAGTCCGGTGCAGCCGGTGCCGGGGTGGCCGGTGCCGGAGCGGCAGCAGCTTCGATGGCGTTGAGCACGTCCTTTTTGCCGATCCGACCGCCCGGACCGGTACCGGTGATGCGGGTGATGTCCAGGTTATTCTGTCGGGCCATTTTTTTTGCCAGGGGTGATATCTTCACTTTTTTCCTACCATCTGCACCGGTTGCGGTATCAGCCACCGGCGCCTCTTCGGGCGCTTTTACCGGCTGGGCCGGCGCAACCGGAGGAGCCCCCGCCTGTTGAAGCTGTACCAGCTCTTCTTCGGTTTCCGCAATCAGGGCAATGGACGTATATACGTCCACGGTCGTATCGGGCTGAACCAGAATATGCAGAAGGCCATTTTCAGGCGCTTCACAGTCATAGGAAACTTTTTCCGTCTCAATAACAAGCACCGCCTGACCCTTTTCGATGGAATCACCCTCATTCGCCTTCCACTCCATAACCGTTCCCTGCTGCATGGCCATGGCCAGCTTCGGCATCTGAAATTCTACCGCCATATTTTTTCTCCTCTAAATCCAATCCAACTCTATATCAAAGCACCCAGCACTCAGCACTTAGCACTCAGCACTAAGCACCTCTCTTTTAAGCCATTACCTCTTCAATCGCCGCCTTAATACGCGCTGGCCCGGGTATCACGCATTGTTCTAAAAAACCGCCGGGGATCGGATAATTGGTCGAGCAGACACGCTTAACCGGGGCGTCGATCAGTTCGAAACCGTTTTCCATGATCTGCGCGGACAGCTCACCGGCAAACCCGCACCGCTCGGTATCCTCATCGACAATCACCAGGTGTTCGGTTTTCTCCACCGATTTCAAAATGGTGTCCAGATCAAACGGCTCATAGCTCCTCGGATC
>JAFDDL010000309.1 GCA_019310865.1 Deltaproteobacteria bacterium
GAAAAGATGGGAATCTGGTCGCCGGCCAACAGGCGGGATGCGAATGAATATTGGGAAGCTTCGGCAAAAACCGCCTGAGGCTCTATAGTTATCAGCCATCAGCCAACAGCTAAAACAATTTCATGCTCTCTGCTTGATCTATAAGCACTTTATAAAAGGCATTCAGCCAGTGGAGTTTTTGGCTTTTTGTTGACATGGGTTTTTGACCAGAAAAGGGGTAGCACTGGGGTTGATCTGCATTGGGGGTAACGAATGACGGTAGTTGAGAACAAGGGATTGAATTCCAATTGACTGCCGGCGCATGTAGAAACGAGCGGTGGATACCGGCGGCACCAGCCTTCTTCGCGGTTTTCGCAATTTTTTAAGCGACGTTCGCCATAACAACGCCATGCCCAGCTTGGTGGATAAGACCGCCTTCAAGGTGGGAAAAAATCTGGGCACGACCCCCGGCGCTGTCGTGTTCCGCAATGAGGTTCTTGAGATCATCCAGTACACCCCCACCACCAAGGAAGTTCGGCAACGCCCGCTTGTGGTCGCCTTTGCCCAGATCAACAAATACTACCTGTTTGACCTGTCACCCCACAACAGCTTCGTGAAATATTCGCTGGATCAGGGCATTCCCGTATTTGTCATCAGCTGGCGAAATCCTACCAAAAAACAGAGCGGGTGGGACCTGGATACATATGTCGAAGCCCTGAAAGAGGCGATTGATGTGATCAGCGACATTACCGGGAGTGCGGATTGCAATCTGTCAGGCACCTGCGCCGGGGGAATTACTTACGCCGTCCTGGCAGCGCACCTTGCCGCCCTGGGGGAGAAGAAAATAAACACCATCACCTTTGAGGTGGCCATGCTGGATTTTAACGTTGCAGGAACATTTCTCGGGCTGTTCGCAGACAGGAAAACTCTTAATCTAGCCCGGAATATCTCACGCGTGCAGGGCGTTCTGGAAGGAGGGCAGCTGGGGGGAATGTTTTCAATGATGCGTCCCAATGACCTGATATGGAATTACCTGATGGGCAACAAACCGCCGGCCTTTGACATTCTCTACTGGAACTGCGACTCCACCCGCTTATCTGCAGGTCTGCACAGCCAGTTTCTGGACATGTTCATGAAAAATCCGCTGCCGACCCCCGGCAAAATGAAATCATGCGGCACCCCCATCGATCTGTCGAAAGTTACCTGCGATTGCTATTATGTAACCGGCATCACCGATCACATCACCCCCTGGGAGGTCGGATACCGTTCCAGCCGCCTGCTGGGTGGAGATACGACCTTTATGCTGGCCAAGGGAGGGCATGTGCAGACGGTGGTCAGCCCTCCGGACTACAAGAAGGCCGCCTTTTACCTGGGCAAAAACGGGTCGAAAAACGACGCCGCGACCCCTGAAAAGTGGCTTGAAAACGCCACCGAACAACAGGGCAGCTGGTGGGAGCACTGGAAGGAGTGGATCCTGACCCGGTCCGGTGAAACGGTGCCGGCACCCGCGGCGTTGGGGAACGACAGGTATCAGCCCATCGCGGATGCGCCTGGAACGTATGTTATTGAGTAATCAAAGGAAAAGACCCTACCTGTACGTTAGGAAACCAAACATGCAAACACGCCTGGGCGGCCCACAATCGTCTCAGCGACTAAAACAGTCCGGGAAGCATGAAAACACGCCCAGGCTCACGATTTTTCACTGCCGCGAAGCAGCTAAGTTCATAGACGCCATATTTGGCACCACAAACCAAATATGGTGTTGCCTCTCATTGTTCCATTCTCTCCCATATATACTAAATATTCTCTCATACTCCAGTGATGTAAGCAGTCTGACTTATTTCTGAAACGACCCATCACGGTTGGCATGTAATATGCAACTGAAATTAAGAAAGAACACATGGCAATCTTGGCCCCCAAAAACGCTACCTAATGAAAACACGAAGAAGATCATCACTTACAGAGGAGGCGTAAAAAATGAAGAACAAAGCACTCTTAAAAACCATGCGGCATACACAAGCTGTTGCTCGACTGGCTGAACTTAATTTCTGGCGCCGGCTCAGACTGCTGGATTCGCCAATCGCTCGAAAGAAACTGGATTTTATGGAATAGGTATTTTTCGATAACCATTTTAAAAGGATGAGGAGGAGATATGAAGCTTTGCAGATTTGGCGGTAAGTGGTTTCAAAAATTGGTGAGCGGGTTCCCAATTCTGTCGGTGGTGGCGGTGCTGGTGTGCAGTTCACATGCCCAGGCATTTCAGCTCTACAACGGGGAAAAATTAAAGGCCAGGCTGGATTCGACGGTGTCCTATGGTTTGCAGTGGCGCGTACAGGACCGGGACGAGGACATTATCGGGATTGCCCAGGGCGGTAAATTCTACTCATCCAACTACGACGACGGCAACCTGAACTATGACACGGGCCTGATCAGCAACGCCATCAAGATCACTTCCGATCTTGAGATCGATTACGGCTGGATCGGTGCTTTCTTCCGGGCCACTGCTTTTTACGACTATGAGAACGAGAGCCGGGACAGGGCACGAACACCGCTTAACAACTGGGCCCAGAAAGCGGTGGCCACGGATTCGGGCATGCTGGACGCCTATGTGTGGGCGTCCCACGACATCGGGGAGATGCCGGTTCAACTTCGGTTGGGCGACCAGGTGGTCAGTTGGGGAGAGTCCACCTTTATTCAGGGCGGCATCAATATTATCAACCCCGTCGATGTCGCTAAAATCCGAGTGCCGGGCGCTGAGTTAAAAGAGGCCTTGGTTCCGGAGGGGATCATATATGCCAATGTTAGCCCCACTGAAACAATTACTCTCGAAGGGCTTTACCTCTACGACTGGGAAGAGACCAAGATTGATGAGCCCGGCACATACTTTGCCGGGGCTGACTTTCCGGGAAGGGGTGGGGTGAAACTGATGCTCGGCGGCGGCTTTGTTCCGGACAATGGCGATGCAAGCGCAGCCGACACGTTCATGGCACTCCCCCGGGATCCCACAAAGAGTACGAGCAAGGAGGGTCAATACGGCGTTGCCATGCGCTACTATGCCTCCTGGCTCAACGACACCGAAATCGGTTTTTATTACCTCAATTACCACGAGCGCCTGCCAAGGCTTGAAGGACGAACAGGCACCATGCAGGGGCTTATGAATGCCGGTGCTGCGGCTGCAGCGGTTATCGGCGCGGGGGGCACTGCCGCACAGGCCAACGCCGTGGCCATAGACGCCTATGCTAAAACCGGCGGTTACAGGACTACATATGTTGAAGACCGGACGCTCCTCGGCCTGGGCTTCAGCACGGAACTTGGCGGTGTTGCCTGGCAGGGTGAAGTCTCCTACCGGCCGGACGCAGCGCTTCAGATTGATGATGTTGAACTTCTGCTTTCCTTTTTTGGCCCCTTGGATGAAAACCTGGGAAATCTCAGCCAGCTTGGCGCAACAACGACCCCGGACACACTCATCACGGGCTATATCGAAAGGGACATGACTCAGGTGCAATCCACCGGATCCTACCTGTTGCCGCCCATCGGCTGGCTGGGTTCAGACGGTGGGGTGGCCCTCGTCGAGGTGGGCTGGATCCATGTTATTGACATGCCGAAAAAGAGTGAACTTCGCCTGGAAGGGCCGGGGGCGGAGTCGGTTACACCGGGAAATGCCACGGCGGCAGGAGCTCTGGGGACTCCCCAGGAGGATGCGAAATTCTTTGCCGATCAGGATTCATGGGGATACCGCGTGCTGGCCCAGCTGGATTATTTTAATGCCATCGGAGCCGTGGGATTGTCCCCGCGTATTGCCTTTGAGCATGACGTGTCTGGAAACAGCCCCTTTGGCGGATCGTTCCTGGAGAACCGAAAGGCCGTCACCCTTGGGCTTACTGCGGATTATCGTTCCGCATGGAGTGCGGACATCAGCTACACCAACTTTTTCGGTGCCGGACGTCACAACCTGATCAACGACCGGGACTTTATCGGATTTAATATCAAATACAGCTTCTAACGAAGGAGGAACACCATGCGTAAACCCTTAGGAACTTTAATCGTATTATTTTTTGTAATCTCTCTTTGTGCATCCGGTGTCCAGGCAGCGCGTTCGGCTGAAGAGATCGACAGCCTGGGAAAAAGCCTGACGCCCTTAGGGGGCGAGAAGGCCGGCAACGCCGATGGCACTATTCCGGCCTGGGAAGGCGGCATCACCGCGCCTCCGGCAGGTTACACACCCGGTGCTCATCACCCGGATCCCTATGCCGACGACCCGGTGCTTTTTAAGATCACCAAAGCAAACATGGAAGAGTACGCGGACAAAATCTCCGAAGGCCACAAGACGATGTTCAAAGCCTCGGATGCGTTTTACATGAACGTCTACCCCACCCGCCGCAGTGCTTCTCATCCCCAGCGTATCTATGATGCAACGAAGAAATATGCGGCTACAGCGGAATTGACCGAGGGCGGGAACGGTATAAAGGGGACTGTTATCGGCGCCCCCTTTCCGATCCCCCAAAACGGGCTGGAGGTCATTTGGAACCACATCGTGCGGTACCGGGGCGAATTCGTGGATCGCACCTTTGCCTACGCACCGGTAACCCGCGGTGGGTCATACACCCTCGGTATAGAGCACAGCATGATTCGATGGAAATACAGCCTTCCGGGTATGACCGAAGAGAAGCTCGACAACGTGATCCTCATGTTCCGGCAGGATTTGCTGGCGCCACCGCGTTCCGCCGGGCGTATTTTGTTGGTTCACGACACGCTCGACCAAGAGAAAGAAGCCCGAAAAGCATGGACCTACAACCCGGGTCAGCGCCGGGTGCGCCGGGCGCCCCAGGTGGCCTTTGACTGTCCGGGCATGGGGTCGGACGGTCTTCGGACCACCGACGATTACGATATGTTCAACGGCAGCCCCCAACGCTATGACTGGAAGCTGGTGGGTAAAAAAGAGATGATCGTTCCGTATAACGCCTACAAGCTCCACAGCGATCAGCTCAAGTATGCCGACATCATCCGGCCGCTGCACCTCAATCCCGAGCACCTGCGCTATGAGCTGCATCGGGTATGGGTGGTGGAGGCCAACCTGAAGGAAGGCACCCGGCATATCTACAAAAAGCGCGTGTTTTACTTCGATGAAGACTCGTGGAACATCGTCGTAAAGGACCAGTACGACAATCGTGACAAGCTGTGGCGCTTCAGCGAAGGGCATCTCATCAACTATTACGATGTGCCCACGCCCTGGTATACCTGCGAAGGTTTATCTTCGATAAAGAAATTGAAGAAAAGAGTTTAACCACCGGCGCTCTTCGGCGTGCCGGCAAACGCTAAAGAATCGATTCAGACAATGGGCGGGCCCGCGCCTTGAAAGGGGCGCGGACCCACTGCACAAGGGGGCACATGAATTTTCTAATTAGGCATATCTTTCGTGTTTACAAGAGGATCGGTCCTTCGTTGTGCCTTGGCACGGTTCTTTTTCTTATGAGCGTACCGGGCATGGCCAGCCAGGCCACGGAGCCATCGATGCAGGCGCGGCTGGCATCCAAATCTCTTCTGCTCGATCTTGTCAGTCTGGGCGCGCGAATCGTGGCGGTGGGCAACCGGGGCCATATTCTTTTGACCGACGATGGCGGCCGGTCCTGGCGCCAGGTCGAGGTGCCCACGCGCGCCATGCTTACGGGCGTCTATTTTAATGGCGATAAAAAGCACGGCTGGGCAGTGGGCCATGATGCCGTGCTCCTTGGGACCGAAGACGGCGGCGATAGCTGGCATTTGATATCCTCCGCGCCCGAAGAGGAAAAGCCGCTGTTTGACGTCATGGTAAACGGCAGTGAAGGATTTGCCATTGGTGCTTACGCTAAATTCATGGTCACCCGGGATGGGGGAAAAAGCTGGGCCCCCGGCGCATTTGTCACCAAGACCGCCGATGAGAATCCAGGAGAGGCTCTGGACGAAGAGGAGTCTTTCCCGTTTGACTACCACCTGAACCGGGTCGTTC
>JAFDDL010000310.1 GCA_019310865.1 Deltaproteobacteria bacterium
CTCTGGAGGGTTATGCATGTATGCATGAACGTCCCCCTTCTCTTCGCGGTGGAGGATACCATGAAAGTCTTTTTTCATGACGCTTTTTTTGATGTGTACACGTCAGATCCTGCGGCGACGAGCGGCCGGACGGAGGCGATTGTCCGGGCCATCGAAGATGAAACGACCTTTTTTGAGCCAAGACCGGCTGATGAATCGGTGATTGGCCTTGTCCACATCTGACCAAACACCTCTTGATAAACCTCCCCGCGGCAAGCCACGGGGTATCAAGTTTGACCTTTATAGCGTCATGTCTGCAACGAGTTTATTTATCCGGGCTAACGATCTCCTTGAGCTTATCCAGCGGCAGGGCATGCAGAACCCTTCCACGAATGCCTTCCAAAGTCTGTGCCATACAAATAGCGTTCCAGATTGCCTCTTGCGTCGCTTCGATAACCGCCTCAAACAGGGGCGTCATAAAGGCGTGTGGTATGGTGGTGACTTGAAACGCAGAAAATTGATCCTGGGCATGGTGTTTTTCGGTTTTGTTCGCCGTCGAGAAGGCAATGAACAAATCGCCGGACCCGTCAGAAGCGATGGAACCAACCTGTGCCAAGCCCATTCCCGCCCGCCGGGCCAGGCGCTGCGTCTGCAGCGGGAGCAGGGGGGCATCCGTGGCCACAACGATGATGATGGACCCCTGATCAGTTTCATGCGGTCTACCGATTTGGCTAGCCCCTCGCTTAATGCCCGGCACCACGTCCACACCGATGGCATCGCCCACCGGCAGGCCGCTTAGCCTCAGCTGATAGCGTGCGCCATAATTGGCCTGCACCAATACGCCGACCGTAAATCCACCGTCTGCTGCCGATAACACCCGTGAACTGGTGCCGATTCCGCCCTTGAATTCATGGCACATCATTCCGGTCCCGCCACCGACACAGCCTTCGGCCACGGGCCCGGAAGCAGCCGAATCCAACGCTTGAAATACATGCGATTTCTTGACATGTCCGACAGCCAGCCATCATACGTCTCACCGACCACCGGCAGCATCCAAAAGCTGCTGTCCGGATCGAACGCATTTCGTTCATGATAATAGGAGATCACCGCGTCTCGAACCACGCCCACGCTATGGGTGTTGGTGATGCAGATGGGACTTGTGAGCAAACCGGACTCATTGATCCAGGCGGTTCCGGTCATTTCACCGTTCCCGTTTAATGAAAAGCAACCCGAATACAGCGCTTGCTTGAGCACATCGCGATGGGGGATAACGGCTGTCACCCCGGTCCTGGCGATGTTTCGAACATCGGCCTCGCTGCCGCTTTCACCCTCGATGATGGTGGTGTGACCCACCTCGACGCCCCCAACATCCGTAATGGCGTTGAACCGACCCGGCTTCAATCGTCCGATCTGAATTCCCAAGTCTCGCAGTCGTACCCGTTTTTCATTTGAGCTCATGCATTCACCTATTTAACTATCTATATTAAGGGCTCGCGCAGGAAAGTGAACCCTAAATTCATCTCTACTTGATATAAACATCGATACACGGCATCTCGTTTTTCACCGCATTAAGCCTCCTGGATCAAGCCATATTGACTATAGACATGATGCTGCTACCGAACATGGCCAATCTAACAGTTCAGGGCAATCAATTCAATATCACAAAAAATAGAAAGGGAGACGTTATGTCCACCGGACGGATGTGAGCGTTTTCAGAAGCGTTTCAAGGGTTTCAAAATGGACCAACTGTTGGGTCTCAATTTTTTCATCACGTTCGACGCGGCGCCATGCTTCGATAAATCCTTTAGCGGTGGTTACAGTATCGTCAACTCCGATTTAAAAAGAACGCCGGTTAATTTTATGGCTCCAAAAACGCAGCTTGAAGGAATTCGGGATCAGGGTAACTGTAGAAACCCCTTCCTGACTTGACTCCCAGGTCACCAGCCTCGATTTTTTCTTTGAGCGCCAAAGGCGGGCGGTCGCCGGCATCACCGGAGTCATTGAAATAGACCATTTCAATATCGTATACAACATCCAACCCGACTCGGTCCATGAGTGCAAAGGGCCCCCACTGCGTCCCGGCAAATGTCATCCAGGCCCGGTCCAGGTCACGGAAATCCACCACGTTGTTTGCCCACATATGAAGGACCTCCTTCTTGACCGCACGCCACACCCGATTGAAGCAGAATCCAAGAATCTCCTTGTTGACCATGAGGGGTAACATGTTCAGGGAACGCACAAAGACTTGCCCCGCCGCTATGACTTCTGCCGCAGTGACAGTGCCCCCCATGATATCGACCATGTTATGCCCCATGACCGGCAGATAAAAATGAAGATTCAGGCAGTGCTCGGGATGTGAAACCGCGCCCTCCAGTTTTGAGACCGGCATGGAGGAAGAGTTGGTGGCCAACAGGGCGTGTTTTGGACAACCCCGGTCTATCTCCTTCCACACGGCCAGTTTAATATCGCGCTTTTCGCTCACCGCCTCGATCACCAGGTCCGCTTCGGACACCGCCTCGGATATGCTTTGGCACATTCTAATTTTATTAGCGGCTTCCGGCCACTTCTCCACATCTATCTTCGATGGCTTTCCCCGTTCTCTAAAAGCGGCAACGCACCGGTCCAATTGTATCTGGAATATCTTCTCGTCGGTATCAAAACCGGCAACATCGTATCCGCAAGCGGCGCTCTGTAATGCGATTTGAGCACCCAGGCTCCCAAGTCCGATAACCGCTACGTTCTTTATGCTGTCCATCATCTATCCTTTCTTTTTGGGGACATTGTTGACAAAAAAGAGGGGGACGTTCATGCAGGAAAGCGAAGACTCCGGAAATGCATAACTCGTGAGTTATGCATTTATGCATGAACGTCCCCCTCTTTCGTCCCCCTCCTTTCCTCTTTTCTGTACAATTTGTCAACAACGTTTTTCGGGTTTAAATACAAGTGTAGGTGGCGTCAATCAGGGCACGCGCCCGATCGCCCAGGGCCAGCGCCGGCCACCAACGGTTGAGGCCGCACCCACAAACACACCCATATTCACCCACAAGCTAGCGGTGTGCTAAACTGTCATTTTAATATGGGCTGTTACCCGGTGACCCAAGCCCAGTGGTAGACCATCATGGGCAGCAATCCGAGCCAATTTGCCGGGTACCAAAAGAACGCCGGTTAATTTTAGCGTGTGGAACGTATATAATCAAAAAATTCTTGAAATCGTTTCACATTTTATGTATAGTTTTATTATACATATAAAAGGAGCCGGCCAATGAAAGCCACAATCGTCGATTTAAGATATAAAATGAATGACGTTCTTAAAGCGCTTGAGAGGAATGAAAAAGTTACTGTCCTATATCGCGGTAAAGTTAAAGGGGTCTTAGTGCCTGAAACCCAGAAAAATCACATGCGCATAATTGATCATCCATTTTTTGGAATGTCATCACAAGACCATAAAAAATCAGTTTTGGACGAAGTTAACGATTTACGGAAATCCAGATACGATGATATTTGATACAGATATATTTATTTGGACACAAAGAGGCAACAAAAAGGCCGCAAGACTTATGGAGAGGTCGAAGGAACGGTACCTGTCCATTCAAACTTACATGGAGCTTCTGCAGTGTGCTAAGGATAAGAAACAACATCAACAGGTTAAAAAATTTTTAACAACGTTTGGATTCATTGTCCTTCCATTAACTGAAAATATTGGGCATCGTGCGTCTATTTACATAGAAGAGTATACGCTGGCATCCAGTCTAAGGTCTGGAGACGCGATCGTAGCGGCAACTGCGGTTGAAAACAACTTACCACTTGTGTCCAGCAATGTGAAGCACTTCAGAATGATAAAAGACTTACAATTAAAAAGTTTTAAACCATAAGTGGATGTCGGTCCCAGTGTAGGCAATCCTTACGGTGGTATTGCTGTCCGGGGGCATTTCAGACTGTGGAACATCCTTTACCCTTTAAAAAGCTATAAATATCGTTGCTATCGGACCGCGGGGGATAGGTCGAAAAAAAACGGTAAACGAGGCCGCTGATCTTTTCAAAATCCTTATCCATTGTAACAAGTTCACCACCAGACTCCATTGTTTGAGCGGCGATCCAAATATCATTTGACGGAATAGGCGTTCCCTGTTGTTTGAGCTGTGTAGCAATTCTCGAATAGCGGTCAGCCGTGATGTCTCCAATCGTGATTGTCTCAACGGCTTCCTGGTCTAAAAGCGGAAACGGCGTTCCATTGGATGCAGAGGTTTCTCCCCATGTTTTTAAGCCGCTGTATCTGGATATCGGGCTCGCCAACCATGTCTGCGGTCTCAAGCTCACCAAACCCGAGGAATTGATCACCGTATACGAGGGCGGACTGGCAGAACAATTCATCGGACAGGAACTTCTGAATCTTGGGCACCCGTTTGAAGAAAATCGTTTATATTATTGGAGCCGTGAAGAAAAAAACGCCAACGCCGAAATAGATTATTTGCTGAGTTATCAAAACACGGTAATACCGGTCGAAGTAAAGGCAGGGAAAATGGGCAGCTTGAAAGAATCCTCCAATCGACTTTTTCTGATCTTTTTTAGACCCCTTTTTTCTTCAGCAACCAGGCCCGTCAGGCACCGGATGGTGTCTTCGATTCCAGGGTCGGCGCGGTCATTACATGCCGTCTGCTACGCTCACCCGTTTCCTTTATGGGGATAACAAACGCCGATGAAAAAACGATGGCAGCGCCCATGAAGAGGAAACCTGTCAGGTAGTTTCCGGTAACATCGACCAGCATTCCGCAGACGAGTGGTCCGATGAATCCGCCGACACTCTGGAGCATAAATATGAATCCGGTTGCAGTGGCGGCCAGTTCCGGACCGATGTCCTCCATTTCCACCGGCATGACAAACAGGATCGGCATAACCGCGCCGGCGCAAGCACCATTAATCAGCAATAAAACGACAAGGGGGATACCGGAGAGAGCCGAAAAGGTAAATACACACAGCCCGGAAGCGACAGTACCCCAAATCAGTAACGACTTTCTCATCCCAAGCTTGTCTGAAATTAAGCCGCCGAGAATGTTGAAAACAACAGATGTGGCGATACCAATGGATGCAAGTTCTCCTGCCCGCTCAAATCCTCTTTCCTGAAAGCTGATCGGGAGAAAGGTCATCAATGACATGGAGCCAAGCGAGCCGACACCCAGAAAGAGGGCCAGCAGCCAAACCCCCTTCACTTTGGAAACGCGCTTCAGAATTTCCAACGGGCTCTGGGTCTTTTCTTCAACGGATCCCGCCACGAATGGATCCTTGTAACAGAGCACCCAGATGATCCCGATTAAAAGGTAGCAGCCGCCTGCCACCCGTACGACCCCCCGCCATCCGCCGAGCATCGGCGATAACAAGCTGACCGAAATTGCCGTACCCACAGCCATACCAAGCATCAAGCCGGCCAGGCACAGGCCATTGGTAAAGGCCAGTTGATCCGGGGGAAACAATATACCCAGCACCTTGGGGATATTGGCCGCCACGATATACATCCCGGCACCCAGAAAGAACCCGCAGACAATCAAACCCATCGGGGTCCCCACATAGGCCCGAAGCGCGCCCGCTGTAGCCGCTATCAGGATGCCAACCGCGGTTGCCCACCGGCAACCGATTTTGTCGCTGGTTATCCCACCGATCGGTGCAAAGAGGATTGCCGACAGAAAAAAGCCGCCCATGACGGTGCCCATCTGGGCTTTTGTCAACGGGATCTGGTTGGAGATCTCCAGGAAAAGAGGCGGGAGACACCCAAGGGAGATGCCACCCGTGAAATTGGCTAAAAAGAGTATGGCTGCAATAAGCCATCTTGCTGAAGAAATCGGTTCACCCATAAAGTTCCTCCCTTTCCGTTGCCTAATCATTTAAGGGACATTGTTGACAAATTGTACAAACTCGGAGTTTGTACAATTTGTCAACAATGTCCCCCTTTTTGTTTAAATACAGTCGTAGGTGGCATCGATCAGCGCACGCGCCCGATCGCCCAGGGCCAGTGCCGGCCACCAGCTGTTGAGGCTGTAGCCAACGCTCAGGCGGTTCTCGCGGTCGGCCATGGCAAAGCTGCCACCGGCGCCCGCGGTGCCAAAGGCCTTGGGATTGGGGCCGATGTAGAAAAATGAGTTGTTCACCAGCCGCCCAAGCGCGGTTCGCATAGGCGTGCCCCACACGGCGCAGGGCTCATCCCATTGCACTTCGGTCA
>JAFDDL010000311.1 GCA_019310865.1 Deltaproteobacteria bacterium
CTATGTGCCGGTCCTTATCGACAATGTGATGCAGGGTGCGCTTGAGCTTTCCGAATCTTTACTCGAGTTGACGGATTACACCCATGAGACTGTTATCCGGTCATTTATCCTGGCTGGACTGATGTTGTTGGTAAGCGGGCTCTTGCTGCAGGTGCTAAGTATGAGATTTGTTAGCGGCCCGTTGAACCAACTGGTAGAAAAGACCCGACGGATTGGGGCTGGTGAATTATGGGGAGATCTCGTGCTTCGCGGAAAAGATGAACTATCAGACCTGGCGAACGCGATGAATCGAATGTGTAAACAGCTTGCTAAAGCGCAGGAAGCCATCCGTACTGAAACAGAAGCTCGCATCGCTGCCCTTGAGCAACTGCGCCACACGGAACGTCTGGCCACGCTGGGTCGCCTTTCTTCAGGGATGGCACACGAACTGGGTACGCCCCTTAATGTCATTTCAGGAAGAGCCCAGCTTATTGTGAGTGAAGACCTGGAGAAAAAAGAAATTGCTGAATGTTCCAGGATAATCAGGGAGCAGACAGAACGTATGACAAGGCTAATCCAGAAATTGCTGGATTTTGCCCGTCGCAGGGCACCCCAAAAATCACCGGTCGATCTTCGGATTCTGGCCGGCCGGATCCTGGAAATGCTGAATTCAAGTGCTGGGAAACAGGGGGTTTCCCTTGAACTTGTTAAGAACAGCGACATACCATTGATCTCAATCGACTCATCTCAAATGCAGCAGGTTCTGATGAACTTGGTTATGAATGGGATCCAGGCGATGACCAAGGGTGGCCATCTGGAACTGGGGTTCCACCTTGAACGCGTTCGCCCCCCGTCCCCGGAAATGGTGAAAAAAAAGAATGCCTCGCTATCTATGTTAAGGATGAAGGCGAAGGCATATCTCAAGAAAATATGAATCATCTTTTTGAGCCTTTTTTTACCACCAAAGAAGTGGGCAAAGGTACCGGTTTGGGACTGTCCATAGCCTACGGGATCGTTGAAGAGCACGGCGGTTGGATCGATGTTGAAAGCGAGCTTGGCCAGGGCACCTGCTTTACAGTTTTTCTGCCGGTGGAGGTTGGGCAATGAAAGGCAATGTGTTGATTGTTGATGATGATCAAGCCATGTGTGAAATGCTCAACTTTGATTTGCGTCGCCGGGGTTTTACAACGGTCTGGTATACCTTGGCTGAGAAAGCCTTTTCCAACCTCAAGGAAGCGGATTTTGATGTTCTCCTGGCAGATATCAAGCTGCCTGGCATGACCGGTATCGAGTTATGTGAACGGGTCGTCGCTAACCGTCCGGATATCCCGGTCATCGTGATGACCGCCTTCGGCAAACTCGAAACCGCTATCGCTGCAATTCGGGCAGGCGCTTACGATTTTGTCACCAAGCCGGTAGAGCTGGATATTCTGGCAGTTGCCCTGGACAGGGCCGTCACACACCGTGCCTTACAGGAAAAGGTAAAGATCCTCAGCCAGGCGGTCGAACACGCCCAACGCTTTAAGGAACTGCTGGGTGACAGCATTTCGATGCAGGCGCTGTTTTCGCAGATTGCCCGTGTGAGCGATACTGAAATCTCAGTGCTCATACTGGGGGAAAGCGGCACAGGCAAGGAGCTGGTGGCGCGAACCCTGCACAAACAGAGCAGGCGCCACACCGCGCCATTCATCCCTATCAATTGCTCGGCCTTGCCGGAAGCACTGCTGGAAAGTGAGCTCTTCGGTCACAAACGCGGCGCCTTTACCGATGCCAAGAGCGACCATAAAGGTTTGTTCTTGGAAGCTGAAGGCGGCACGCTGTTTCTTGATGAGATTGGCGATATCCCCTTGGCGCTTCAGCCTAAGCTTTTGCGAGCCCTGGAAGAACGTCGCGTTCGGCCGGTTGGCGCCAATGCAGAGGTTGCCTTTGATGTGCGCATCATTGCCGCCACCAACCATGACCTGGAATCTGCTGTTGAAGATGGGCTGTTCCGTGAGGATCTTTTCTATCGGCTCAATGTCATCCAGATAGAAGTTCCGCCACTGCGTGCACGCGGAACAGACGTGCTTTTGCTGGCTCGTCATTTTATGGAGCACTTCTCACGTCTTACCGGCAAGCAGGTTGTCGGCCTCTCGAATACCGCGGCACAAAAACTACTGGCCTATTCCTGGCCCGGCAATGTCCGTGAGTTGCGTAATGCAATCGAACGTGCTGTGGCACTGACCCGCTTTGAAAAACTGGCCGTGGAGGATCTCCCAAAAAAAATCCGAGCTTATCGGAATGATCATATCTTGGTGGGCACACACAACCCCACCGAACTTATTTCCATGGAAGAAGTCGAACGCCGCTATATCCTGCATGTCTTGAAGGCCGTCGGGGACAACCGGACATTGGCGGCACGTATCCTGAAACTGGACCGTAAGACCCTGTATCGCAAGCTCCAGCGCTACGGGATCAACGAAAGCTGACCGCCGGCCCGCCTACACATTTCAAGCTCTTACGGTTTGTTCTCTGGATCGGCCGTAATCCCGGCCTCATTTCTCCCGAAATATTTTTACTGGTTCAGGATTCAGAAGTTCGCTGCACTGTTTTTTGATAAAGCGCCATCCATTGTAAACATCCTTGAAATATTTTAGAACAACCTCCTCCGCAGATGCCGCCAATTGGGGCAATTTTTCTGATCGGGGCAAAACGCCCCATCACCGAATTCAATATCTATTTGATATTAAAGGATTATTATTCTGGCACACATTATGCTTTATCGATTAATAAGTTATCGATTGGTTAAGTACTTTCTTAACAAAGAAAGTCTGTGATCAACGCAAAAAACGCTTCGAACGGACGGCTTAAAACCGGGCAATAAGAAGCTGGACAGATAAAAATTGATTTCCATCAAGACTTGGAGGCTGGAAATGAACAGGAAAACACAAACCCTTTTGGACAAAAACCAAAAGGAAACAACCGTAACTAACACGTACCATATTTTACTGGCTGAAGACGATAAGGAGATGCGGGCACTGATAGCACTCTCATTGCGAAAGGGCGGGTACAGAGTGACTGAATGCGGTGACGGCATCGGTCTGCTCACGCACCTGGAGCCCTTCTTGCTACCCAAAGGAATTGGGGATAAAGATGTGGGCCTGATTATCTCCGATATCCGCATGCCGGGTTTAACGGGAATGGAATTGCTGGCGGGTAAGCCAAAGAACGAGGGATTTCCTCCCATAATTCTTATCACCGCTTTTGGCGATAAAGAGACACATGCCCAGGCCAAAGAACTTGGCGCGGCGGCTATGTTTAATAAACCGTTCGATATGGATGACTTGTTGACTATAGTCCATGAGTTTCTTCCACCCAATGAAAAAGCAGGGGACAATCAAGAGCAACGATAAATTACGATTTAGGGGAGGCAGATAATGAGAAACCAGGCTGAAATTGAACATCGCGGTCAGACCGCAGAAACCAGAGGCAATGCCGGGCATGGCTATAATGTGCTGCTGGCGGATGATGATTATGAAATGCGAAGGCTGCTCGCCTGGTCGCTTAACAAACAGGGCTACAAGGTCACCGAGTGCAAAGACGGCAATACACTGATGAAAAAAGTGGGGTCGGTGCCTTCTGAAGGTGTTCAATCCTTTGATCTGATCATTTCCGACATTCGTATGCCTGGGTTTACCGCGCTTCAAGTTCTGGAAATCTCCAGTGATTTCGTAGTGTTACCGCCCATGCTCCTGATTACCGCCTTCCCCGACGACGAAACCCGGAAAAAGGCCAGGCAACTTGGGGCCGTAGCTGTTGTGGAAAAACCCTTTGATGTCAAGGTCCTGATGAAGAAGGTGCGCCAAATTCTCCCCCCCGGCCTGGCGAGGAAAAGGCCATCGCCAAACCCGGTGTTGCAACACGGCGCATCCTTACCGTTTCCCATGGACATCACTTTTCGCCACGGAAAGGGCGAGGGATAGATCTGTGCATTCATTCGTGATATCGCGGCCAAGCTAAATCCGTTCGCCGACCATATCTGGCTGGTTCATGTAGTCGTGGAGGATTTGTCACCCGAAGCACACCGGAAGCACAGCCACCACATTACCATACGGGCCGTGATCAGCGACGACAAACCCGTTGTGGTGTCACACAACACTGACCATGCAGATAGTCACGAAAATCTCTACCTCGGCATCCGCATCGCCTTTGGTATAGCCCGTCGCCAACTGAAACACTCCTTGGGCAAGCGGCGGGCAAAAAGGTTCACACGGCGTGAACCGAGTCAGCAAGAAATAGTCGATGAATTCGAGTGACTTTATGAAACGAACTGACAGTAAGAGAAAAATCTTCATTTGATATGTGTTCAACTATTAACAACCGTTTAAGAAAGGATAATGTCCATGTATTACACCGCTGATTCAAACCGGTTTATGTCAAGCTTCGCAAAAGGAGGTTTTAATAATGTTGATGTTCATTATCCGGCTATTGGAGAAAATTTTACCTGAAAGAACCCTATCAAAGGAGACAACCATGAACATGAAGACCAATAGATAAACTATAAAAGTAGAGCAATAAGGAGATAAATTATGGAATTAAAAAAACGAATCATTACGACAGCAATTGCGGTTGTTTTTCTCTCCTGCTCCGTAGGTTATGCAGAAACAATCAAACAAACCTACCAAACAAACACAATAAAAAAAGCTCAACAGTCTGATGCGGAAAAAAAGGCTTTGAAGGAAGCTGCCAAAGACGGAAAGAACAGAGCAAATAAGCTGGCTAAGATCGTCAACAAGGATGTGGTGGAGGGCCTTAAAGATGTCAAAGAGGCAATAAATTTTCTGGCTAAGGAAAAACCGGAAGTTGAGAAAGCAATTAAGCACTTGCAGTCTGCGACCGGAGAATTTGAGGTAGCCGTCTCTCTCGATAAGGACCTTGCATTTGCTCCGGTAGGATATAGCATCGAAACGTATATTTTGGAAGCTTCATCGGATGAAGTCAAACGGGAGTTAGCCTTTATCAAAGACCTGATCAAAAGCGGCAAGGTGCAGGATGCACGACGTCTGTTGATGCCTTTACGAAGCGAGGTAGTAGTTCACACTACATCTTTGCCGACAATCACTTACCCGAAAGCGATAAAAGATGCGATAAGATTGCTTTCTGACGGTACGGGGGGAAAGGCGAAAGAACTTCTGGAAACTGCCATGGATACCCTTGTAGTAGATGATGAAATCATACCCATCCCTGTAG
>JAFDDL010000312.1 GCA_019310865.1 Deltaproteobacteria bacterium
TAAAGATAATTGACCTTGAGGGAGACCCGAGAAACAGGGGCCGGATTCATGGCGAGGAATTAAGACTGGATATTCAAGATGTTATAGAGAATTATACCCGTGCCATGGAGATCATCTATCAGGTTGACGGGAAAGCCTACCTCGAAGAATTCATGGCGTATCAGGACTTCGAGGGGGCAATCCGCAGATGGGCGCCGGACCTCTTCGAAGAGGTGCAAGGTATCGCCGAAGGGGCGAATGTCACACCGGAAACAGCCCTGATGTTGCAGCTCTGTGATGAAGAAGCCACCTACGGCGTCCATAGGTGGTTCAGCAGATATCATCAAGGCAAGTGCTCCACCTTTGCGGTGAAAAGCGATGGCGCCCATCCCACCCTGTCGGGCCAGAATATGGATCTCAGTGGGTATACGGAAAACAGACAGGTGCTTTTCAGAATAACGGATGACCGAACCGGTTTGGAGACCTATATATTCAGCTATGCGGGCATTATTGCGCTCGATGGCGTCAACAACAGTCCCCTTGGCGTGGTATGTAATTCTTTGTGGGCGCTCCAACCGTGCAACAATGGTCTGCCGACCGCCTTTGTTTTGCGTCGCATCCTGGATCAAACAAATTTTGACGACGCCGTCGGATTTCTCCACGAGATCAAGCATGCCGGCGGTCAGAATTTCGTGATCAGCACGCCCGATCAAATTGGATCGTTTGAATGTTCGGCCAATAACGTCAAGGAATATCGGGCTCGTGACGACGGCATGCGAGTGGTGCATACCAATCGTGCCCTGGTGAATACCGATAGACGGGCGGAAACTAAAGACAAGAAGACTGCCATACCGTGGGTGATGTACGAAGCGGATTCCCGTTGCCGGTTTGCCTCCATCGGTGCACGGCTTGCCTTTCATGATCGGGAAATAACACTCGAAGATGCAAAGAATGCATTGCGGGCGAAAGATGATTCCAAACACCCGGTCAGCAGAGAATTGGGGAATCACGCCGATTTCGCTGCCATCGGCTTTACCACGGGTTCCGTGATCTACGAGCTTAGCGACGCCCCCAAATTGCATATTGCCTCCGGCCCTCCCAGCATTACCGAGTACCGGACGTTTCCGTTTCCATTTGAGCGATCATAAATAAGGATGATGTTAAGTTTTAAAAGACACGCCTTTTATCTTCTATTTTGCACTGCGATTCGTATAGACTTCCAGAGCCTTTTTATAGATCTCAATCACTTCCTTTTGCTCCAACGGATTTCGATAATGTGCCTTTGTCTCGGCCCAATCGATGGCCTGGCGAATGTGCGCGGCTAAAAAGCTTGCATCGTCGTCCGACCAGATTTTATCGTCACCGACTTCCACATAGATGGGGCTCGTGTGCGCCATTGCAGGGATTCCGGGTGACCCGAGAACATCCCAGTGCTGATAGGGAAGCAGCACAGAGCCTCGAACGCGCGCTGCAAACCAGCCGCTGGTCTTTACCATAATGGTTTTATCAAGCGTGGTTTGCCGGGTTTGCGCATCGATTTTCCGGGTGGCGACAACTTTTCCGTTGTGCACAATCTCCAGGACGTCCGCGGGATAACCAACCGGTATGTCCACATGGGCTGAAAGCTTAATCTTCTTTTTTCCTTTATATTGGAGGATGGCGCCGATCGGTTGATCGTCGGCTGTAAAAGTCAGGAGTGGTCCCGTGGTCACGAAGGTTCGACCCGCCTTGACGGCTTCGATCCATCGGTCGTAACTAAGGTTGTCGCCATCTATATGGGCGTAAGTTCGAACCGAGCCGACCACCTGTATGTTGAGCATCTTGTCGGTCCCGGCAGTTAAGGGAATCCGTGCGCCGGTGTTGAGGAATTTATAATACCACTGGGCCGCCCCCGGCATATGGGTTCCGGGAAGCAACGCGCCCGGCGGCAGGGGATAACTCGCCTGAAAAGGATCTTGCTGATACCATGTGAAAAGATCGATGGCGTCGATTTTCTCCAGGGCAATGTCAACCACCAGTTCACCACCTGGATTGGGGAAATGGGCCCAGGTGACAATACCGCCTTGCGCATGGACCTTGTCGGCTTGCTGCGCCATGGCGGGATAATCAAAGCCGCCGTATACACCTTCCGGCGGTGCCCCCCAGGTGATTGGATAAACCAGCTCTTTCAGGCGCAGCATGTTGGTGTGGCCCAGCCAGCTATGTCGCGCCTCCTCGTTGACATAGACAATGTGATCATCGTGGGACAGCTTACTCACCGCCCCGGTGAATTGTTCCACATCTGTGTACAAGGGCCCCCATTTGGAGACCAGCACATTGACAACGTTCAACCCCTCGGCCTGCGCCTCCAGGAGCGCATTATGAACCTTGAGAAAATGAACATGGGTATCGCCGGAATACCATCCGCGCCCGGGCATATCGATCCAGTGTTTGATCGTGACCAATACGGATTTTTGATCCGCGTCGCCAACCGTAAACACGGCTTTGGCGGTTTCGTACTCCATGCCCTTGACCGCCTCAATGGTGTAGCTGCCTACCGGCAGGTCGGCAATGGTCTCCGATCGCACGTAGGCATAATTCTTACCATCAATCAAGACATCACCGCCGATATCGTCCCGAAGCGTCGGCAGGATTTTTTTCTGGTGCCCGCGCGGGGGCCAGTAATCCCCCTTGCTGTCGGAAATGCAGATCCGCGCCGCAACCGGGTTGCCCGCATCATCCTGCAGACTGATGATTATCGGATAGGCGTCCGTCTGATCGGCAAGCCCGGTTTCATGCATTTCGGCTGGAAAATCCGGCGCCGTACGGATTGAAATGATCCGCCATTGACCGTCTTGCTCTTTTTTTAAATCAAAATTCAAAATATTAACCGTGGCACCGCTGTCTATGATAAATGACACCGGTCCCACAGTGATGCCCGCCTCTGTAACTAGGTAATCTGCATACTTAAAATTAATATTATCAAAGTAAAGGTCCGTTGCCATCCGAGCAATATGTCCTTCCACTGTTGGGCTATAGACGATTTGATCCGAGAGCGCCTCGCCGGCAAGCTGTGCATCGCCGTTGAGCACGCCCAAGGCGTATTGATAAATCACTTGCCGGGCCGCCTCAACATTTTTGTCCAGGTGAGCATGCGCCTTCATGGAAAGACTCACACTCAAAATGAGGAGAACCGCCAAAAACCCGATATTGAGTCGGGCCTTTGCTAGTTGGGAATGAATCGCCAGGTATTTTATTGGTTTTTCCATGCGACTGTCCTTTCTTTGAATTTAGCTGTCCATATTTTCAAATATCGTTGTGGCACCCTGACCGGCGCCGTTGCCAATCCCAAAGTCCTCGATCATACGGGGTTTCACCTTGGGGTTTCGTTCCAATAGCTTCCGAACCAGGATCGCGCCCACATCATCCATACGGGTTGCTTCCAGTTTACCCCGGCCGCCCCTTGCAAACGGTGAGCGAACACCATCCACGATGACTGCTTTTCTCAATCTCATGATTATCTCCCTTTCTAATTCCTACACCAAATTATATCTTTTCTTCCCCGGCCTCTATCCGCTCTGCAATCGATCCAAGTTTTCACTTCCCAGCTTTAACTTACCACACCAAGGAGTGCTATTCGCATGTACAATTTTCCTTTCTTTTGTATTGATGGTATCGGTACAAATGCATGAGCGCCCTTGCCGCCCTTCTGACCGACGGGTATGCCGGAATTCCGGCTTTGCAGAATCGGTGCCTTATTTCAGCGCCCTTTGCAGCCAGGTCCGGATCACCGCCGTCAAAATCGAGGCTGACAACCGTCGGTTTTGGATTTGTTTTGCTGTTCAGGCATTCAATCACCGCCGGTATTGTATCCGGATACTGCCCATCCTGAATGTGATAGATTTTCCGCGGAATTAAATGATCGATAAGGACCATCGCGCATGCCGGCTCCTGATCGATCAATTGGAGTACATCTGCCAGGTGATCCGGAACCCAGGTTGGAAAGCTGTCAAGGGGATTTCCCACAATGGATCCGACATCTACAATTTTTTCTCGAAGTGTTGTCCAAGTTGCTTTTGAAAGTTCCGGTACCACCAATCCTTCCGTCACTGCCGTATCACCGGCAATGACACATTTACCACCCCCACCACTGCCGATGAACAAACCTTTTCCTGTCGGCTCAGGCAAAAGACCCAGCGCGAGGATAGCGTCCATCCAATCCTCCAAGGTCTCCACACGCGTCACGCCGGCTTGGTTAAAAAAAGCGTCCCACGCGGCATGGCTCCCGGCCATGGCCCCGGTGTGGGAAGCCACCGTTTTGGCCCCGGCCTCGGATCTGCCACCCATGAGCATGACGATGGGCTTTTGCGGAGTGATTGCCTTGGCCAAGTTCAGCAATCTTCTGCCATCGCGAACATTTTCCAGATACATGGCGATAATCTTGATCTTTTCATCTGCTGCAAAGTATTCAAGGTAGTCACATGCATCAAGCACCGCCGCGTTGCCGAAGCTGACTGCCTTGTCTATGCCCATGTTCAGCGAGCAGGCATATTCAGTAATGCGCTGGGTAATGCCGCCGCTCTGGGAAATAATGCCCAGCGGACCAGCGATTCCCGGGCTGGCCCCATAGAGTGTGAGGCCCGATGGCGGACAATACACACCCATGCAATTAGGCCCGATGACCATGAGATCGTTGCGTCTTGAAATGTCGACAACCTGGGCCTCCAGTGCCGCGCCTTCCCCGGTTCCGATCTCCTTAAAGCCCGCTGTCAGCAAATGAATATGCCGCAATCCGATGCGAGCGCATGTCTCCAGCAAGTCGGGAATGCGTTTGGCAGCCAACGATACAATGGCCAGGTCCGGGACTTCCGGCAGAGCCTCCAGGCTCGGGTAGACTTTAACCCCCATGATTTCGTCTGCCTTGGGATTGATGGGATATAATCTTCCCCTGTATCCGCATTCCAAAATCCGGCTTAGATAACTCGAACCACCGAAATTAAACCCCTTGCTTGAAACGCCCACAACGGCGATGCTTTTGGGGTTGAAAAATTTACCTAAATTTCTGCTTGACATTTTCATGATATCAGCCTTCTGAATTGTCGAGTATGACCAGTGCATCTACTGCCACCGGTTGGTTTTCCTGCAGTATGACCGGGTTGATGTCGATCTCGCTGATCTGCTCGTATTCCAGTCCAATCTGCCCGAGGGTCACCAGCATGTCGGCCAGCGCATCCCGGTCGGCAGCCGGTT
>JAFDDL010000313.1 GCA_019310865.1 Deltaproteobacteria bacterium
GGTTCCGACACCCTCGTTGAAAAAGTCGTAGGATTTTTTGCTGGGACATTTTTCCGTGCACAGACCGCATCCGTTACACAGCTCCCAGTTTACATAGGACGGTTTCTTTTTGACCTTGACCTGAAAGTTGCCCACATACCCGCCCACCTCATCGATTTCCGAATAGGCATGCAGCGTGATGTTCGGATGCTGGGCCACATCCACCATTTTGGGTCCCAGAATACAGCTTGAACAGTCAACGGTGGGAAAGGTCTTGTCCAGTTTGGCCATCTTTCCACCAATCGTGGATGTTTTTTCCACCAGCACGACTTCCAGACCCCCGTCTGCGCAATCAAGCGCCGCCTGGATGCCCGCCACCCCGCCGCCGAGGATCATGACCCGCTTGTTGATATCGAACTTTTTGGCTGTCAACGGGCTGTTTTGCCGAAGTTTTTCCACAGCCATCTTCACCAGCTCAATGGATTTTTGTGTATTGAGCGCTTTATCTTTTCCAATCCATGAGACATGCTCGCGGATATTGGCCATCTCAAACATGTACCGGTTCAACCCGGCGCGTTCCACCGTCCGGCGGAAGGTGGGCTCATGCATGCGCGGGGTACATGACGCCACCACCACACCATCGAGCCTTTGTTTCTCGATCGACTCGATAATGCTCAGCTGGCCGGGTTCCGAACAGGCATACATGCTATCCTCAGCGTAAACCACGTCCGGGAAACTCCTGGCCACATCGGCCACCTGGTCAACGGCCACGGTTCCAGCGATATTACTGCCGCAGTGGCAAACAAATACCCCAATTCTCATCAGGATTTCTCCCTTGTTATTCGTATCGTTTCATTCAAAATGGATCTATCCCAGTTTGGCCAACACCGGCTCTGGGTTAACGGCCAATTTTTTCAGCCCGAGGGTCTTTTTATCGAGACCGAGCGCAAGACCCATCAGTTGCGTAAAATAAAAAACCGGCAACTGGTACCGTGTTTTGTTAATCATGTTGATCTGAACCTGGCGAAGATCCAGGTTCAAGTGGCAAAGCGGACAGGCCGTTACCAGGGCATCCACCTCCAGGGCTTCGGCCACGGACAGCAGCTTGCCGGACAGCTTGGCCACGATGTCCTTTCGGGTACTGCCGAAAGAAGCCCCGCAGCATTCCACCTTGAGCGGGTAGGCAACCACTTCGGCGCCACAGGCTTCCATAAGCTGATCCATGGCCATGGGGTGCTCAGGATCGTCAAAATCCATTACCTCCGGCGGACGGGTCATGCTGCACCCGTAATAACAGGCAACCTTGATTCCTTCGAGACTGGTTTTAACCGCATCGGCAACCCGATCCGCTCCAACACCTTCGATAAGTACCTGCAGCACCGATTTGGTTTCCACACCGCCTTGGTAGGGAACATCGAGCAGGTCATTTACCGCTGACCGAAATTCATCCTTGTGCATCTTGTGTTCGGCCATCTTCAGATTGGTCAGGCAGCTGGGGCAGGGGGTCGTCACCGAATCGTATCCCATCTTCTCCACCAGGGCCAGATTTCGCGCGGACAGGGCGGAAGAGAGGGTGTGGTTGACCGTGTGCGCCGGCGTCGATCCGCAGCAACTCCAATCCGGAATGTCAAGCAACTAGACGCCCAGCGCATCGCAAACGCTCCGGGTGGAGGTATTATACTCAAGGGACGTGCCGGTTCCGCTGCAGCCGGGATAGTAAGGAATGCTCAGTTGTGGTTTCATTTTTCCGTCACCTCCCTGAACCGCTTGAAAATTTCCGCTATTTTCTTCCGCCCTTTAATGGGATGCGGCATAAAATGCATCTTGCCCTTTAAAAGCGCTTTGGGTGCAATTTCCATATCGGTCCAGAATCTGCCGGATTTGGCGACATATTCCGCCATGAGACCCATCTCGAAAACGCGGCCGTATCGTTCAACCGATTTTAGAAAGGTATCGGAAAACAGCTTCACCTGCTTTACCGTTGCATAGCCCTCTTCACGAGCCATTTGTCTGAGATGATCCATAATGCCGGCCACGTCGATGTTGTTCGGGCACCGGGTGGTGCATGACTGGCAAGTGGCGCACAGCCAGATGGACTTGCACCGAAGCACGGCTTCCTTCTGCCCGGTCTGCACCATCCGCATGATCCGATTGACGGGAATATCGTATGCAAATGTGTATGGGCAACCGGCGGTGCAGTTCCCGCATTGATAACATTGGCGCATGTCCTGTCCGCTTCGTTCCTCCACCGCCTCGGTGAAGGACACGTCACAGGTTGCGAAATGAAACGTATTCATTGTCATCGCCTTTCTAAATAAGCGGCCAATTTCCTGAGGGCACAGATCGGCCAATTATGCTCAATTGGGCAAAAAAAACGCCCGGCTATGGTATGGGGCGCTACTGGACTCTTCTCGGCTTTCTTGTGCAAAGATCCCACCGCAATCACGGTGAGCAGCAGTGAGGAGTATAACAATATCGAATACCTAGGGCGCCGTCAGGCATCCTCGGTTTTAATCTGCGCCGACCAACTACCGAGTGCCCATCGGTACAAGGCTAATTTTCCTTGTTTCCAAATGGACACATCTAAACTTCATCAAAATGCGATTATTTTGCACTGAATGAACGTCCATTCATATAGGAAGCTTTGGGTGTTGTCAAGAACATTTTCAGCATATCTGCTTGTTTTTATTCGTATGCCGAAAAATCCGGTTTCTCTGAAAAGTATCCGTATTTCGCCAAGTTGGCGGTTCCAGCCGGCACCTATCGGGGTGTTGACTATGACTCACCGCTCTTTCCATCTCGATTTTCCACAGAGGGATCGTATCCCCTCATTTCTTTCTTGACGCTTTCAGCAATTGTAAATATGCTGCTAAAATGGTGAAACACATCTGAACACCTTATTTATCGACCATTCAGAATTAATAAGGAGGCGGCGTATGTCTGTTATTACAATTTCCCGGCAGTTCGGTGCAGGTGGAAAGACGCTAACCCAGAAGGTTGCTGAAAAGATCGGTTACCAAATCGCTCATGAAGAAATTATCGAACAGATGGCGAGTATGGCAAACGTATCAACCAAAGGGATTCAAGCCTTTGAAACCGAAGCGGATGGTTTCATCGATAAAAACACGGGAATGCTCGCCCCCAAACGATTTATGGACCACATCTTCGATCCGGGCAAAAAATACATGGATGGCTCACAGTATATCCAACTGCTGCATGCCATCATACCCGCCATCGCCGATAGGGGAAACGTCATTATACTCGGCCGAGGCGCCCAATTTATTCTCAAGGGGCGGCAAGACACACATCATATATTAATGATCGCCGACACGAAAGATTGCATTGCCTTTATGCAGAAAAATTACAACCTCTCGGCATCGGACGCTGAACGGGCCGTGGCCAAACAGAGCAAGCGCCGGGTTAAACTGATGAAACTATTTCATCATGAAAGCTATGATGCGGCCTGGAATTATGATCTCGTGATAAACATGTCAAAAATCGATATGGATTCGGCCGTCGATCTCGTCAGCGAGCTGGCAACCGGACCATCGGCTTAGACAAATAACGGGATCCTTCGCTTGACCAAATCCCCGCCCTGGCAAGGAAAAGTCTATGGATAAGATTTTACATCAAATTATGGGGAAAACCCCTAATGAAAGAGAATTTCACCAGGCGATCCAAAAGTTTGTGGAAAGCGTGCGTCCCGTTCTGGAGCGTAATCCGCAATATGGAGATTCGGCAATTCTACAACGGATAACCGAACCCGAAGTCGTGACGATTTTCCGAGTCCCCTGGCTGGATGACCGGGGCAAGGTACAGGTGAACACGGGTTTTCGCGTGGGGATGAACAGTGCCATCGGGCCTTACAACGGCGGATTGCGATTTCATCCTTCTGTTAATTTGAGTATCCTGAAGTTTCTGGCATTTGACCAGGTATTTCGAAATGCCTTGACCTCCATGCCCCTGGGCGGCGGAAAGGGCGGCGCGGATTTTGAGCCCAAGGGAAAATCAGACGGTGAAGTCATGCGGTTCTGCCAAGCGTTCATGGCCGCATTGTTTCGCCACATCGGCCAAAATACGGACATTACCGGCGGAGATATCGGCGTGGGTGCCCGGGAAACCGGCTACCTTTTCGGGATGTATAAAAAATTGCGCAATGAATTTACAGGCATCATCACCGGAAAAAACCTGGCATGGGGCGGCAGCCTCATGCGTCCCCAAGCCACCGGGTATGGCGTTGTTTATTTTGCTGCAGAGATGCTTGCGCAACGCAACCAGTCCCTTGACGGCAAAACCTGCCTGATATCAGGTTCCGGAAACGTGGCCCAGCACACAGCGGAAAAAATCCTGGACTTGGGCGGCAAGGTGGTCACCCTGTCCGATTCTTCCGGATATATTTTCGATGAAGAGGGAATCGATCCGAGCAAACTGGCATATGTCAAACGCCTGAAAAATATCAAACGGGGCCGGATCGAAGAGTACACCGAAAAATACCCGAGAGCCGTCTATACGGCCATCCGTCCGGTTTCGGATCACAATCCCCTATGGGGCCATTGGGCGGACTGCGCCTTTCCGTGCGCCTATCAAAACGAAATCAGCGAAAAGGATGCTTACAGCCTGATCAACAACGGCATCAAACTGGTATGCGAGGGGGCCAACATGCCTTGCACACCGGAGGCCATCGAAATTTTTCAGGACAAGCGGATTCTCTTTGCACCCGGAAAAGCCGCCAATGCCGGTGGGTCGGCCGTATCGTGCCTGGAAATGGCGCAAAACAATATTCGATTGAGCTGGTCCCGGGAAGAGCTCGACAGCCGCCTTCGCATCATCATGAACCGTATCCATGAGACCTGTCTCGATGTGGCGAAAGAATACGATGTGCCCGGCAATTACCTGGTGGGTGCCAACATCGCCGGATTTATCAAGGTGGTGGAAGCCATGATGGACCAAGGGGTTGTTTAGAGCGCCATCTGACTGGGCTTCATCAATCCCTTAATGGCATCGGAAATAAGGGTCAGTTTCCGTACAATATCCAGACGCACATCGTTTCGCCTGACAGTGTCATTATCGATTTCTTTTTTGTACTGACGTGCAACAGCCTCGATTAACGCCGCAATGTCCGCATCGTTTTTCATTGTGTCATCATCCTATGTTTTAAAATCACCTACACACACCCCACAATTTTCGCATCGATATCGCGAGGGGTTCGGGGTGTCCGGTTCG
>JAFDDL010000314.1 GCA_019310865.1 Deltaproteobacteria bacterium
CCCCAACCACCCGGCAATGGGCTGATGAGATCGGGGCCGACCTGTATTGTACAGATGCCGGGTCGGCGCCGAAGCAGATTGCTGAACTCATTGGATCATAATCCGGCAAAGCCGAAATGGAAGTGCTGAGTGCTCAGTGCTGAGTGCTCAGTGAAGCGTCTAAATCTCAACAAGGAGACTGAACCATGTCCGTACCGTATCATATGTGGGAGATTCAGGAACGTTCCCTCACCGGCCCGTACTGTGATGACAATGATTTTTTACCTAAAATCTTTTCACCGAAACTTAAAGAGGTCATACAAAAATACGACATCAAGGCTGATTTGAGCCATCCGGTCCCTGTGGATGACAATATGGCGGATCGGCTTTGGCAGGCTGGATGGGAACTGTTCCGGGATGTGGGTCTGTACAACACGGATACGCACCGAATGATCCGTCTGTCGGACCAGGAGATCAAAGAGGCGCTCTACTCGCTTCAGGATGAATATCGCGTCGGAGAAGGGCGAGACGCCAGGGTTTGGCGCTACCGGGATATCGAGGACAAGAATCCGCCTTTTTGCATATACAGTGGAGATGCCACCTGCTCCGAGGCGTTGCACTACTCTCAATGTGTGGCCTATCTCAAGGAGCCGCTGCTGGACGGATTCTGTGCCCCAATCCTGGAGGACACAATCGGGCAGAAAATACGATCCGGCTCCCCCTCGGAAATCAATGCCTGCACGCAACATATCTACAATATGCGCCTGGCGGCAAAGCAGGTGGGGCGCCCTGGAACCTTTTTCGTTGCCGTCGGAACGGCGGAGCACGACTCCGGGCAGATTGCCGTGTCAAACCCGGAGTGGGGCGTGCGGCCCACCGACACGAGAATTATCGGGACCTTGACGGAGTTCAAGACCGCCGATACGATGTTGAACCGCGCGGTGCATTGCGCCCAGTACGGGTGCTATGCCGGCAACTTGACCGGCCCCATATATGGTGGTTGGTGTGGTGGTTCCGAAGGCGTTGCAGTGGCCTTGGTGGCCTACAGCCTCAGCGGCTTGTGTATTCACGGCGCCATTTTCAACCAGCATTTTCCGTTTCACCTAAACTGGGGCTCCAACACGACCCGAGAATTGCTTTGGCCCATTGCCATGGCCGGGCAGGCCATGAGCAGAAACAGCCGGCTTCGATACACCTCCAACGGATTTGCAAATGCAGGCCCCATGACGGAAATGCTGTTCTACGAAACCGCATGCCATGCCATGGTCAGCACCGTATGCGGGTGGGATCTGTGGGAGATGGCGTCCACGAGAAATAAACTCAGGGATGCCGCCACCCCAATGGAAGCCAGAATCGGCGCTGAAGTGGGACATGCCGTCGCCCGTCAGGGAATGACCCGGGAAAAGGCCGATGAAATCGCCAACCGGATCTTGGAAAAATATGAAGATCAGGCGGCCACTGCACCTGCCGGTAAGCTGTATCAGGAATGTTACGACGTTGAAAGGGCACTTCCGACAACGGAACACCTGGACATGTTCCACAGGGTCAAGGAAGATTTAAGCGAATTGGGCATCAAGTTTCCCTATTGATACCCAGCTTTTTCATTCTGCCATACAGGGTATTGGGATGAATATCGAGGATATCCGAGGCCGAGCCCTTGCCCTGTATCTTCCCACCGGTTGCTTTAAGGGCCCGGATAATATGCGCGCGCTCAAGTTCTCGAAGGGTTTCAATTCTACCCTTCTGATCCGTTGTGGTATGCTTATGGCTGGATTCCGGTAATTTGAATCGGGGCCCATGACTCAAAATCACGCCCCGTTCAATGACATTTTCCAGTTCCCGAATGTTTCCGGGCCAATCATAATCGATCAGGCGAGCCATATCGGCTTGTGATATTTTCTTCACCTGCTTTCTGAATTTTTTTTCATAGATTTTGAGAAAGTAGTATGCCAGAAGCGCAATATCAGCCTTTCGTTCCCGGAGGGGTGGCACATGAATCGGGAACACGTTGAGCCGGTAATACAGATCTTCCCGAAACCGATTTTCTTTCACATCCTCATATAGATCCCGATTGGTGGCTGCGATCAGCCGAAAATCCGATTGGACCGTTTTACTTCCCCCCAGTCGTTCGAACTCTCTGGTCTGGATGACCCGGAGCAGCCGCAGCTGGACATCCATTGAGATGTCACCGATTTCGTCAAGAAAGATGATGCCTTTATCGGCCAGTTCGAATCGACCCATTCGCCGGTCCCTGGCACCGGTAAACGCGCCTTTTTCATGTCCGAAAAGCTCACTTGTGATCAGGGTGTCTGGAAAAGCCGAGCAGTTCGTGCGAATAAAGGGCTGGTCGCTTCTGTCACTGCGCTGGTAGATGGCGCGTGCAACCAGCTCTTTTCCCACGCCGGTTTCACCCAATATGAGCACATTGGAATCCGTGGCGGCCACCTGCACGACCTTTTGCAGTACATTTTTTATTGCTTGGCTTTCTCCCACGATTTCGTCGAATTGAAAATTTTCAAACTGCTGGGCCTCATAATATCGATTTTCCTGCTCGAGGGCTTCATAGGCCTCTGCATTGTCCATGGCGATGGCTGCCTGGGCGGCGAAAAAGGAGAGGATTTCAAGATCAGATTCTTCAAAGTTGCTCCGGAAAAACCGGTTGTCATGGTACAGCACGCCGACCACGGTGTCCCTGATTTTCATGGGGACGCAGATGCAGTCGCGGACGATAATATTCTGAGAAGTCTGTTTTTTTGTGGGTGCCCGTTTTTGAATTTGGCCGGTCTCGGTGGTAAAGGTTTTTTCAATTAAGCTCATTTGAGCGGCAAAATCCGGGTGATCGATATCATCGGTGGTCAGGTTTTTGGCCGCTCGCAGTACCGGCTTTTGGGTGGATGCCTCCTTATCCAGAAGGAAGATGGCGCCGCGTTCGGCGCCGGTGATGCTATTTGCCGTGGACAGAATATGCCCAGCCAACTCCCGGTTGTCTCGAATCACCACCAGGTCTTGACCGAGTTTCATTATTTTTTTTAAAAGCCCCTTGTCGTCTTGACGATCCCTTCGTAAAAACATCAAGTCTTCGGGGAGCAAATAATCCCCGTACGTATCGAGGATCGGGCCGAGTTTCTGCATGGCCTTTCCGGCCCTGGTTTCATCATCGATCAGCAGGTATTGTCGAATCAGTTCAATATATGTTTTCGCTAATTCAGTCTGGTGCCCCGATGCCGTCAGCCACTTAATCGACAAGTTGTACGATTGGATGATATTTTCGTGATCTTCTTTCGCCTTTCTTCGAAGAAGCCCCTGGCACCGATAGGCCATTCCCTTTGCGCAAATATGTTTGCCTCTAACGGTGCTGTTAATCAATTTGTCGATGGGAAGTTTTAGAAAATCCGGTGATTGGCCCGCTTCTTCCAATTTCCAGCAAAGTTCAATCAGGTTAAACAAATGGTTGGGTACCATTTTCATCTTGTCGCTTAACTCAAGACATTGTTTTAGACACGCGATACATTTTTCCTGCTCATTGAGCCTGTTGTATGCTTCCGCCAGATATTGATAGCTATAACCCAAATAAATATCACTGGATGCTTTGGACGTTTTAACTTTCGAGCGCTTCAAGTGCTTCATCGCTTCATCGACACGATTAAGCTCAAGCAGTATGACGCCAATTCCGAAAGACAGCAATCCATCCACAAAAGCATCCCCTTTATCGGCATAATGGGTGGACAGGGTGTCCAGCAATCCCATTCCCTGGGTCACTTTTCCGGTCAGTCCGTAGGCGCAGCCCGTGTAAATGGTCGCCAGCGCGGAAAGCCTGGTTTTGGGATGTTTTGCTACTTCCGGTGCAAATTCCTCATAATTTGAAATGACTTGCACATATCGTCCCTGCCCATACAGCAGCAAGGTACTATATTCAGTGGCTGTTTGCTTGAGCATCGGTTCATTCAATTCTTCGATGATGTCCCATCCACGATGCAGATGACGAAGCGCGCTGTTCATGTTGCCAAGAAAATAATCCGTCTTGCCAAGGTGCATTTCCAAAATACCCATCCACGGCTTGTGGTCACGTTTTCGGGCCCTTTTCATTGCAGCGTGCAAGGCATCGGTGACAGGCGCGATGTGCGAATCGGGTTCGGAAAAATAAGAATATCCAATCGCCGATCTTATAAAAAGTTCATCCGCCTCCTCGTCGTCATTGTTTTTAAGGTCATCCAATACTTTGATAATATATGGTTTTGCCTTCTTGAATCGATTCATTTCCACATGAATCATACCGGCTTTCACCAGCCGGCGACAGCCTTCTATGCCATTTTTAATATTGAGAAGATGCGTTGCCACGAGCGTGATGGTTTCATCATCATCCACCGGCTCTTTCAGGAGAATATCGATGATGGCCTGGTTTGATCGTTTCCTTTCGCCCCGGTCCAATGTTTCTTTCAACTGATTGCGATCTTCATCGTTTTTGAATCGATACTTGCCGGGTTCTATTTGGATAATGAGCCCCTGTGCGATCCCGTCCTCGACGGACGAAAGAATCTCTGCGACCTTCAATCCGGTCAGTTCCAGAAGCCAGTCGATGGAAAAAAATCCCTCAAACAAGGATGCAAGGGTCAGCAGGCGGCGTTTGGAAGCGGTGACAACCATATTCAAAAGATTCTCCCCCATAATAATACCCATTGTATCCCACATTCGCATAAAAACAACGCGTTTGCAGGAACCCTTTTAGTCGCGAATTTCCCCCGGTGATATGCGTTTTGGCCGTTTGATGCCCAGCTTTTTCATTTTGTTATACAGCGTGTTGGGGTGAATATCGAGGCGTTCGGCGGCTGCGCCCTTTCCCTGTATCTGGCCATCCGTTGCCTTAAGCGCCCGGATGATATACCGACGCTCCACTTCTTTAAGTGGTATTATTTCCCCCTGCTCATCGGTTTCCGTGTGCCGATGATGTATTTCCGGCAATTTGAATTGGGTGCCGGCACTCAAAATAACCCCTCTCTCGATCACGTTTTCCAGTTCCCGCACATTGCCCGGCCAATCATATGTCATCAATTTCGCCATCGCAGATTCGGTTATCGTCTTAACCGGTTTTCTGAATTTTTTTTGAAATGTTTTCAGGAAATAATATGCCAAAAGGGGGATATCCGCCTTTCGTTCCCTGAGGGGTGGCACATGAATCGGAAAAACATTCAGTCTATAATATAGATCCTC
>JAFDDL010000315.1 GCA_019310865.1 Deltaproteobacteria bacterium
TCCTTCGGCGATCCGGTTGTGGTAATAACCAATGCTTTATTAAGCTTCAAAAGACCTATCATTTCCCCCGTCTCTTCGTTTGCCATGTATGCATAACCCATGGAAAAAACACGATCTATCCAACCCTTCAGAATGGCAGGTATCCCGAACCACCAGAACGGGTGGATAAAAACAACTGCATCCGCGTTGTTCACTCGTTCCTGATGCGACAACACATCATCAGAACTACTCCCTGAGAATAATTTTACAAAATCATCCAGTGACAAACAGGGATCGAAATTCATTTCATACAGGTCTATTACATCACTTGTATGCCCGGCCTCGGAAAGACCTTCCAAAAAAGCCTCCAAGACGGCATGGTTAAAGGATTCAGGATTAGGATGAGCATAAACAATAAGTACTTTCATGGTGGCCTCCAATTTATTAACAAAATCATTAAAATACAGAATCTCCTGCTTTAATCTTCCCTTAAGCATCTCAATTCGAATATGACCGGATTGTCTGCATCCGGACAGGCGGCCTGGGCCGTATCAGGATCTGTTCTCCAGGGGAAACTTCCTCCGTAGCGCAATACTCGTAAATCGGCACCAAAAGTGAAAAAAGCACTACAGCATAGTCCCCCTGGTGTTTTGTTTGCCTCTTTCTTGATAATCCATTCGTCCCCAACCTTATGACCCTCTAAACAGGTTCCGGATTGGGATTTCACTTTAATTGATACATCGCACACGTTTCCCATTATTTCTTCTCCGCTAATTATGTTTTAAGTAGTGATGGTATTTATCTTATAATTTCTGCAATGGAAGCATGCTCACCCTCTTTCTTCCTGTTTCAGTCATAAAAAGGGCAAACACGGTGGAGAGAGCGGTAACGCCTCCTATAAAGAAGAATCCCACCTCGTATGAACCTGTGACATCAATCAGCTTTCCAACTATAATCGGTCCCAAAAAACCTGACACGCTTTGAGACAGCATTATGATACTCATAGCCGTTGCCGCCAGTTTTGGTCCCACTTCCTTTAATTCAATCGGAATGGTGAAGAACAAGGGGCCTAGGACACCGCCGCAGGCGCCGGCAAGGCTGAGCATAATAATTAAAGGGATACCGCTCAAGCTCGCCAAGGTTAAGAAACAAAGGCCGGCACCGAGCATGCCGTAAAGTAAAATAGGCTTTCGCCGGCCAATTCTGTCGGAGAACCACCCGCCAACGGCACCGGATAATACTGCTGCGCCCATAAAGATGGCTGTGAATTCTCCCCCATGGCCGATCCCCCTTCTCTCAAGACTGATGGGGAGAAATACTATTAACGCTATAAAACCAAACCCCGCAATGCAAGCCATGGCGCTCAGCAGTTTTATGTCTCTTACCTTTAATACCTTTTTAAAATTATCAAGCAAAAGCGGCTTTTTTCCCGGATGGGGCGACGTGTCCTTCAGCACCGGATCTCTGTATAAAAGGATCCACAGGATACCGACAATGAAAAAAGAGGCGCCCAGCCACAGCATCACTGCCCGCCACCCACCAAGTGCAGGAGACAGCAAACTGGCAGCTATTGCTGTGACACCTGCACCGGCCAGAGCCATGAAACCCATATGAATGCCGTTGACAAAACCAAGCTTGTCCGATGGAAACCACTGCCCCAGTATTTTCGGCATACTGGGAAACATGAAATTGAACCCAAGGCCGATACCGAGATAACAGGCGACGAGTTCAAAATGTGTGTCAGCTACCGACCGGAGCCCTCCGGCCGTCGCTGCTATCAGAATGCTGATCCCCACCACCCATCTGCATCCGATCCAGTCACTGAGAATGCCGCCAATGGGCGAAAAAATGGCCGTAAGCATGGCTACGCCCATGATAGTTCCCATCTGGGTTGAGGTTAATGGTATGTCTACGATGATTTCAGTGAAAAGTGGGGGGAAAACCGATATGGCAAACTGGTTGAACATTTGTACTAATAATACAAAAGCCAATACCAGCCACATTATTCTATGGTTAAACATCATATTTTTCCCTAGGTTCGTGGCGCATGAAGCAACCGCGTAACAGTGATTTTTATAAGGGAAATGCCTGACTCATGGAGCAAGGCAATCTCCACATTATGGATTAATAATTATATACCAGGCGCACTCCATATGTGGCTGGATAAGCAACCTCGCCGGTCCGCCATCCTTGAATAGCTATATTAATAGTCTGATAATACTCTTCATCGGCCAGGTTCTTGCCGTAAGCTTCCAGACTCCAATGCCCATCAGCTGTCTCATATCGAGCAAAGGCTTTAAACAGCCAGAAGGAATCTTGAGAAAAAAGATCGACGTTGAAAGCGTTGAAATAAACATCACCCTTGTAGTTCGCATCACCGCGCAGCGTAATAAAGCCAGAATTTCCCAGGTCAAACACGTATTGGGCGCCTATGTTAAGGTTTAATTCCGGAACATAGGGCATCCGGTTACCGGACAGGTCAACGGGGTGAAGAAAAGGAAATACACCTTCCATGTTCACGTACTCGTCATATTCTGCATTGACATATCCACCGTTAAAATTCAGAGTCAGAGCCGGACTAAGCAGGGCTATCACTTCAATTTCAACCCCTTGAATGACGGCTTTCGCTGCATTGTTCTGAAACATAAGATTATCTACAACACTATAAAGCTGCATATCTTCGTATTTGCTGTAAAAGGCTGCTGCATTGATGCGCAAGCGTTTATCGAGCCAGGTGGTTTTGCCACCGATCTCGTAGCTCCAGTTGATCTCCGGTTCAAGATATTGCGAAGAAGGCGGCCTATTTTGGGAAGCGAAGTTACCAGGGCGAAATCCTTTGGAAAGGGATCCATAGATCATGGCTTCATTGTTTATCTTATACTCTGCCACCAATTTTGGCGACACATCGCTCCAATCATCACTAACGTCCAATTGGCTAAAATAATATAGAACTGGGATTTCCACAGGGTGCGAAAATGCTTCTTTTTCCTCATAACTGTAGCGAAGCCCTGCGCCCATGGTGAATTTATCCGTTACCTTGTAATCCAGGTTCGTATAAATTGCATAGCTGTCAGTGGTACTTTCCTGGGGAAAACCCATATACAACATCGGTATTATTTCACCTGTCCACCAATTAAATAAATTGTACTTCCAACTTTGATTGAATTCAGAATCTTTCATGTGATAGTAAAACAGACCGACATTCCAATTCAGGCGATCCCAGGAAGCATTGAACTGAAGTTCCTGAGAAAATGTTTCGATATCGACATCTGAATCGATCACATCGACCGGCACGGCAATTTCATCACTTACCATCGTCTCATCAAGTTTTCGATATGCTGTAATTGATGAAAGTGTCATATTTCCCAGGTTGACCTTGAGATGCCCGGAAACCCCCGAGTGAACTCGGTCTCTGATTCTTACGAAATCTAAATTAGTATCAACTTCATAAAATCCGAGTTGTACAAAACTGTCCAAATTTTTCCCCCCGATGGTGTTGAGTTCGTCCTTCATATAATCGGCCCGCAATGTGAAATCAATTGTGTCGCTTATCTTGAAATCCAGGACTCCTCGACCGCCGATAAGGTTGCTGTCATCTATTTTTGCTCCTGCTACCACGTCATACTGGGTACCCCACTTTCCAGCAGTGACCGTTAGCCGGCCATTAATTTTGTCAGCGACAAGGGGACCGGCAATAGAGGCATCAAAACGCACTTTATCGAAATTGTCCGCTTCCAGCGAAGCGGTAAAGGCAAGCTCATCTGTAGGCTTTCGGGTGATGATGTTAATAGCGCCTCCGGTGGCATTCCGGCCATACATGGTACCCTGGGGGCCTCGCAGAATCTCGATACGTTCCACATCCACAAAGTCAGTAGACGCCGCTAGCCCGCGCTCAAGGGGAACCCCATCTAAGTAGAAGCCCACATTTGGCTCCTGTATAAAAAAAACTCCCTGGCTACCGATACCTCGTATATACACAGTCGTGTCCCCGCCCACCGCCCACACCTGTGTGTTGGGAGATAGCTCGGAGAGGTCAAAGAGGTTGAAGGCACTCTTAACCTTGAGCTCCTCAGTGTCGATCGCAGTGATGGCAATAGGGGTTTCCTGAAGCTTGGTCTCACCAGTTTTTGTGGCGGTGACCACCGTCTCTTCCAAAACATAATCCTCACTATCCTCACTCGCAAATGTAATTGAACTGATCCCTAAAAGAAATATGACCAGGATAGATACAAGGCCATATAACCATTTTTTGTTTGAAAAAGTTAATTTTATTGTATTCATCATTCATTCCTTTCTAGAGTTAATTATACTGGTTTAAATTTAAACTAATTAACCACAGTACACGAAATAAATTAATCTGTTACACAAGGCATTTCGCCGGCATTCATACCCCCCTACACATCCTTTCGGCCTACAATAACCTCTTCAGTCCAACCCCACCCGTCATCCCGTTTACCGTCACGAAAGTCTCTACAAACTTTCACCAGGTCATTTGCTGCTGTTTTGATCAACTGTTCACCCATTTCCCGGGTTCCATTGGAAGGATCACCAAAAACACCTTCCGTCCAATATAAAGATTCTTTGTCAACCAATTCTGGTTGGAGGTACAATTGCGCTGATGTTTCAATTATACCAGCATGTTCGGCGGTAACCTTAGGCACAACTTTAGGGATTGAAGGAAGTTGAAAGTACATTACAATCAGGCAAGGGGGACAGTGCGATTCATAGGCCAACTTCATGCGCATTGCAGCGAGGGGACCGAAATTACCGCCATGACTATTAAGAAATAGCACTTTCTTAAATCCATGTGTGTAAACGCTTTCGGCAACCTGGGTCAGTACGTCAACGAGGGTGTTGTTTTTCAATGTGATTGCACCGTGGCGTGTCATATGCATAGGCGAATACCCTGTCCAAATGGATGGTAAAACCAGAATCGGAAAATCGTCTGCAGCCTCTGCCGCGCGTTTTGCAATCGAAAAACCGATATTGGAATCGGTATTTACCGGCAAATGAACTCCGTGCTGCTCGGTGGAGCCTGTCGGTATAATGACGACCGCATTATCCGCTACCGCCTGATCAAATTCAGGCCGTCTCAATTCTTCCCATAATACCTTTTTCATAAATCATACCCCCTTTCATTTTTCCGGCGGTTAAATACACCACGGTTGTCATTCCCGCGAAGGCGGGAAT
>JAFDDL010000316.1 GCA_019310865.1 Deltaproteobacteria bacterium
AGAGGTGTGTATGCCATCAAAAGCATAATTGCTAAGTGCGGAGAGCTCCCCACCAAAGCCCATCCAAGCCCTCCAACAAAGCTTCCTGGCGCCTTCGCTGGCGCCTTCACCGGCGTTCGACCGTCGTCAAGAAACGCTTTGTTAATGGATTGAAGGTGCCAATTTGGCGATTCAATGCTCTTGGTAAAATCAACGACTAATCCCATAGGAGCAAGGTTTTTTGCATCTATTAGCTTAGAATTAGATGGCTCATTATAATTTCGCACGATTAAGGTTGACATTGGCCCGTAACGTTCAAAGGATTTTTGTACAATCGACCGAGCAAATTTTGTCTCATCTGAAACCTGAATCTCCGTACATTTTTTTAAACCGACTCCTTTGCATGAAACCGAAAATGAACCTAAATAAATAACTTTTTCGTCTTTGGGTACATAAAACCGGTAAACCTTAGATGAGAGCGCTGGAGGCATCACCGACAGGCAATAGTTACCCGGCTCTAACGTCAGATAGACCCACCCTTCTTTTTGGGCATACTTCGATGGTGTAAAAGGAATGACGAACTTTGGAACCTCCAAGGTATCCCTGCCTACCACCTTTATGTGGTATTGTCCGTGCTTATATGTCACGGCGGCATTTTTGAAGGGTGGTGGCCTGATAGGTTCCATTGTTTTATCGTCTAAACTCGCAGACAGTCGCATTAAAACAATAGCCTTGTTTCCCTTGAGGATAGCTTTTTTATCTCTCTCATTCGGCAATCTTACCCTATGCATTGCGGAGCAAGAAGCCAAGAAGGGAATCAGTACCAAGGTGGAGATGATACGAATTGTTCGCTTTCTGATGCTCATTTTTAATACTCCCGGAAATATTTAAACATTTGGATATCTGCAAGAATCAGTGTCTAATGAACTCTGTGTCTGCTTGCCAATACCAAATTGTTTGAATCCAGACACAAATCAGAAAGCACGCGGAGCCATGAGCCCTTTCTAAGGCATCACCTGCTAATCAGGGCTTCGATACCGACCGAAAGGCCCGGAACGAAGATGATAACAAGAACCCATACGGAAAAAATCACCAAAAACGGCAATGCACTTCGCCATATTTTCAGCAAAGGCTGTCTGAATCTCAAAGACGCCAAAAAAAGATTCATCCCGACAGGTGGTGTGAGATAACCGAGTTCCAGATTTGCTAAGAACACCACGCCCAAATGAAGGGGATCAACGCCAAAGGCCAACCCGATGGGCACGATTAACGGCACGATGATAACGATGGCTGAAAAAATATCCATAAATGCGCCCACAAGGAGCAGCATGGCATTCAAGGTCAGCAGGAAAATCCACTTGGACGATATGACCGAGGTTACCCAAGCGGTAATCCGTGACGGAACCTGAGCGTCTACGAAGAATAGAACCAAGCCTGATGCAAGACCGATAACCATCATCAGGGCACCGATCATCACACTGGAATCTATCATGGTCGGCACCAAGTTCTTTCTAATTCTCAATTGCCGATGAAAAATTGTTTCTAATACAATTGCCCACAGAGCCGTTAAAGCCGCCGTCTCCACCAATGTCATGACGCCGCTAAAAAACCCGGCAATTATGATGAGCGGTAAGAGAAGATCACCTTTTGCTGTCCAAGTTGCCCCCATCGCCCGGCGAAAATCAAAGTGTTTCTCTGTTTTTATTCGCCTGCCCGAATAAATGCTGAATCCCGTCAGCATGACGATCAAGAGGATTCCGGGGCAAAATGATGCGAGAAATAATCTGTCGATGGGCACATGACCGTAAACGCCATATAGAATGACCGGCAGACTCGGTGGGAATAATAATCCAACCGATCCGGATGCCGTCAAAAGACCTGTGGTGAACTCCCGGGGTAGCCCCGTGGCCATCAGCACCGGCAGCAAAAGGCCACCCAGGGCAAGAATGGTGACACCGGAAGCGCCGGTGATAGCGGTAAACAGTGCACAAGCCAACACGGCAGAGATGGATGCACCACCGGGAAGCCAATCGGTCCAGGCGTTAATGAACCCTGTTATTCGACTGGGCGCCCCGCCGGCAGCCAGTATCGAACCGGTCAGGCAAAAAAGCGGAATACTTGGAAAAACCGGCTGGGTTATTATTCGGTAGGTTTCAGACGGAATGGCGGCAATGGGTATTTGCGCACCTATAAACAAAAGCAATGCCGCTGACCCCAGCAATATAAAAATAGGCAATCCTAAAAAACCCAAGAGCACAAGCAAAGGGATTGCGAGCCAGGGAAGGATAACGCGCAGGGTTACCGGCATGGAAAGGATCGCCAGGACCACAACACTACCCGAGACAGCTATCAGCAAGTTGGTTCGCCAATTGCGGGAACTGTTAAACACCACGATGCCGGACATGATAAAAAGCGCAATCGGTATGACGGATATTGCCACCCAGATCGGCAGCCATCCACCCAACAGGTCGGCGCTTTCAACCTCGTAGGTTACCAGTGTAGTGGCGGCAATGCAAAATCCGAGTAATGAACTTACGGTGACCGTGTCACATACTTTTTCAAGAAAAGGGATCATGGGACGCATCCCGATGAGATCGACGGTTCCGATTCTCAAGTGTCCGGATCGGCTGGTGGCCAGGATTCCGCCCAGAAAAGTCAACCAAAGCGTAAGATGCTGAACCCAGTTGGTTGCACCCGGGATACCGAATCCGGTCGTGCGTCGTCCGGTAATCTCAATGATTGGTATCAGAACCATAGCAATAAGGGCTAATACCGTGAGCAGCGATATCGGGTTAACGATGAGCATACGGCCCCGAGCGTAAGACGTGGTCTGTGGGGAACAGCCGGCTGCTTCAGTTGCCATGGTCTTTCTCCCTGGCTTTCAACACGGCCTGCTGCGCAGCATCAAACCATTTTGCCGGTACCACTTTGTTTTTTAAATGGGGATAAGAAGCCCGTATAGCCTCGTGCCATCTCTTTAGTTGCCCATCATCGGGCTTGATAACAGTCAGACCACGCTTTTGCATTTCCAGGATGGCTTCTTGTTCCATCTGGTGCACTTCATTGCGAAGTCGGATGCCGATGTCCTTGGCAGCGGCTTTGAGTTGTGGTCGAATGGATACGGGAATCTTCTGCCAGGTGCGCTTGCTGATAATCGTGGCGCCGATAAGCGGCGCCCATGGCAAATCGATCATTACAGGTGTAAAGGCAAACCACTGACTGGATAATGCCACAATTGCGGTGGCATTGTAGGCATTGATCATGCCTGTTTGCAGGGAAGGCAGGATATCGGTGGCTGAGAGGGGGATGGCATTGAATCCGGATTTCTTCCAGACCTCAACGGTTGTATCATCGCCGGACCATACAAAGAGTTTGGCCTTTTGCACCGCCTCAATCGATGGATCGGGTGTGGATACAAAAAAACGCACCCAGCCGGCATCTCCCCAATTTAGAACGATAAAGCCCTTTTCCTCTAAGAGGACATCTAATCGAGGCGTCAAAGCAGCAAAGACACGATCCAGCGATTCCCGGGAATCCGTGAGCAAGGGGATAACCAGCGCCGAAACCTCCGGTGCGATGCTGCTAAGGCCATTGTTTGTTATCAGTGATGCATGAAGCTGACCGATTCTGATCCGTCTGATAACATCGCGTTCGCCGCCGGCAACCCCACCAGGATAGATCCGCAGGACAACCTGGCCGTTGCTGATCTGCTGCCACTGCTCCCCCATATCCTTGAGCGTTTCATGCCAAGGTGAACCATTCGGAGCAATTGTTGCGAGCTTCACGACAACGGGACTCGATAGATTCCGGGCATCTACCGGCGCATGTTGCAGAAATGATATGCTGACTACAAGTAGAACTATGAACAATAGACGTCTTTTCATGGGCAATCCCTCCTATTATGACGTTGCAGGCTAATCCAACCGCTATTGCTGTACCTTAAAAAAACAGGTCATCGATTTTCCTTAATAAATATGATGCTTTTCGCTGTGCCAGGATGTTAGACAAACGATACTCAGCCCACGTATCCACATTGAAGTCCAATGCGTCATTTAGCATCACAACAAACCGCTCTCGATCTTGCTGAATGACACAAACTGATTCAGCCAGGGATACAACTGGACTGATCGATTTGCCGCCGTTGAGTTCCATGGCCCGATTGAAATGGTCTTGAGCTTGCTCGATACTATTGGCATCGGCATCCGGGCTTGCAGTGCTAAACAGAATGAAGAACTCATGAATGGCACCATTGCTCCAGCTCTCATCGAGTGATAGCGCCTTTTGCATCATCGCTCGTACGATGCCGATATCTCCGAGAAGTGCCATGTCGTCTTTTGAGACGGAAATAGCTGATCCCCAGGCAGCGCCGGTCCAATAAAGGGCTGGGACGTCTGCTTTGTTTATTTGTTCAAGTGCCTTGACCGGATCTAAAGCTAAGGATACCGAAAAGCCGGGATAAGCGACTTCCAGCGCCTTAAGGCCATAATTCCTGGCCCTGAGAAAAAGACGCTTGGCTCGTTTGCGGCCTTTTCGTGCCGATGCCAGGTCGACCGAGTCCAGGGCTTCAGCCTGTCGTAGAACGTATGCATGGCTGTATTGCACAAATCCAGAAGCTGCCGCAACAAGGATCGCCTGGTTATCCGGCGCCGATTGAATCAGCAATTCCATAACCTTAAGGGTTGTCGGCATGGCTTCACCGATCAGCTCCGGATCCTCGTCCATGGCAAAAGCATTTATACCGCCTTTTGACAGCGCATTTGCCAGCGAGTTGACCGCTATTTTGTTGACAGAGCAGGATAGGGTCAGCATTAAAGTTGGGATCATAATGGAACAGGTAAAGATTCTTAAACCCATTTTTAGCTCCCTTGTTTTGATGAACTTTTATTTAAACTATACGCAAACGACATGCCGAAATGGCCCCATTTCTCTTCTTTGTAATATCGAATTGCCTATTAACTGCGGAATGTCATCTTAGACTGCGAGTTAATAGACCGTAATGTCAGATAGATTTGGATAGGGCTGGCAGCCTCGGAGGGAAACTATGTGTTGCGTACAGAAAAATGAAATGAATTAAAATGTAAAAGGGAGGCATGCGAAGGGTGCAATAAAAATTGACAGGATTTTTTGGTTGGCCCAAATGATTAGCAAACCAAGGGATTTAGACTCTGCAAGAAATGTTTACATGACAGGATTTTTTGGTTGGCCCAAATGATTAGCAAACCAAGGGATTTAGACTCTGCAAGAAATGTTTACAATGCAATAAATGTTGCTTGGCTTTAAATTTAGAAAAAAGATTAAAATAGCCCATGAAATTTTTTTTAAAACTGAATACATGAGAGTGATTACCTCTGTCTCTTAGGGCCACACTTCGGCTCAGGACTGCGATGTATGATTGGGATCTTCAAGCTATCTGCATTAATTGGTTCCTATATAATTTTCATAGTATCATGTTTTATCTCACACATAGATTATGCATTTTCCCCTCTCAACTCCGCTACGATATCAAACAGATAATCCGCTTTTACTTGGGCTGGCTCAACGGGCGCTGCAGCAGCGATTTCTACTTTTGACCAGAACCTACGGGGCAGGCATTTCATAGCCCGTCCGTTCTTATGACTGAAGAAACTACCCCATAGCCCTTTTAAAGCAAGGGGGATTACAGGAACCGGGGTTTCGGAAACAATTCGCTCGATTCCCGATTTGAATCTGGTCATTTCACCAGTTTTTGTAAGGCAGCCTTCAGGGAAAATGCAAACAAGCTCACCGGCTCTTAGGGCCTGGGCAATCTGTCGGAATGCCTCTTTACACACAGCCGGGTTTTTCAACCCGGATTCAATCGGTATGGTTTTTGCGGTGCGAAATATAAAATTCATAACCGGCAGACGATAATAAGAACGATGCATGACAAACCGGATGGGTCTGCGGCAGGCGCCTGCGATAATTAGAGAATCGACGTAGCTGACATGGTTGCAGACCAACACCGCCGATCCTTCATCCGGAATTTGTAGCAAGTCATGGTGTTTTACCCGATACATGGTATGCGAAAGGAGCCAAACCACAAAGCGCATGGAAAACTCGGGGACTAGGGTGTAAATATATATCGCCACGCCTATATTTCCGACGGCAATTAACAGAAAGAGCTGGGGGATTGACAGTTTTAATATACTTGAAGTAAAAATAGCCAGCACCGTTGCTAAAACCATAAAAAGCGCATTGAGAATATTATTTGCGGCGATGATGCGTGAACGAACCGCTGTGGATGTCCGGATTTGGACCATGGCATATAACGGGACGATATAAAATCCACCAAACAGGCCGATGAGGACAAAATCAGCCAATACGCGAATGGCGCCGGGGACAAATATAAACTCACGGATCCCCATTAAATGCGTTGCAGCCGGCAGATGATAAGCAAAAAAAAGATCAATGCCAAAGACGCTCAGCCCCAGAGAACCGAGCGGAACGAGGCCAAGTTCCACCTTTTTACCAGATAAGCGCTCGCATAAAAGAGAACCGATGCCGACACCGACCGAGAATAAAGCCAACAGCAGGGTTACGACACTTTCCCCAGCGTGCAAAAAGTCTTTTGTAAATTTGGGAAGCTGCGTCAAATAACTGACTCCGAGGAACCAGAACCAGGATATCCCCAGAATTGATAGAAAGACGGATCGATTTTTACCTGCAAGCTTAACGATGTTCCAGGTTTCGGCGGCAAGGTTCCAGTTAATTTTCAGCTCTGGCGCGGCAGGCCCTGCCTGTGGAATGAACCGGCTGAAAAGATACCCGCATAGTGCAAATAGAACCAGTGCGCACGCTATCCAGTAGGTGCCGTGGTTTAATTGAATCAATATGCCACCCGCAATCGTGCCGAGCAGTATCGATACAAATGTTCCCATCTCCACCATCGCATTTCCACCGACAACCTCTCCCGGTGTCAAATGCTGCGGAATGATGCTGTACTTCAGTGGACCAAAAAAAGTCGACTGCGTTCCCATCATAAACATCAGAAGCAGTAGCGCAAAGAGGCTGTTTAAAATAAATGCTGCGGCGACAAGACACATGATAATGATCTCTACGATTTTAACATATCGGATCAGCAGCCCCTTTTCATATTTATCCGCGATTTGCCCGGCCAGGGATGAAAAGAGAAAAAATGGAAGAATTAACATCCCTGCTGCAACATTGATGAGAAGATGGGATTTTTCAGCCATCGCCTGAGTCGTTTGAAACGCAATAAATATGACCAGACCGTTTTTAAAGACATTATCGTTAAATGCCCCGAAAAACTGGGTCCAGAAAAATGGGGCAAACCGTTTAACGGTGAGCAAGCCAAACTGGCTCTTTTCACTCACTTTCTTATTTTCATTTCGGCTATTCATTTTTTAATCACCTTTATGTTTTATGGATCAGCGCTTTTTTACTCAAATTCAATTTCTCAAACCCATAATACAGGAAGAAAGCAACTATCCCACCGATAACACCACCAAGGTGGCAGGCGGCAAGCGGCTCTCCGCACAATCCCAAGTGTATGAAATGGTATCAAATATACGGTGCGTTTTCTTCGGTAATCACCCCCTTTCGTTGGCATGTTACCGTTTATAAACATCAAGTTTTATGCCAATGGTGAAAAAATATATTTAAGGGTTTAATATTATGATAAATATTTGGATTTTTGCATGTTTGGTGAATTAATGGTATATATCCATTAGTGTTCAATT